>DAOWMZ010000088.1 GCA_030642845.1 Candidatus Zixiibacteriota bacterium | reverse complement strand
GGATACATCACTGTGGTTTCGTATTCTTCCCCGTCCATTGCGTCTTTGAGATTGGCAGCGGTATCGCCAAGCCCGCCTAACATAGCAAATTCATCCTTGGCATGGCGTTTTTCATTTTCTGCAGTCTCTTCAAAGATTTTACCAATATAATGATAGCCTTCTTTGTGAGCAATTTTGGCGTAGTATGTATATTTATTGCGTGCCTGGGATTCACCGGCGAATGCAGCTTTCAAGTTTTCTTCTGTCTTACTCATTTTGAAACCTCCTATATTATAATTTATTACTAATCTATGGTAGCTTTCCTTTGATGGAAAAGGTTCAGTCCGTTTTTTCACGAACTCTTAAAATATTGTTAAGAATATGATCTTTTTTACCATTTTGCATAACACTATTATTCAGTAATAAATCTTATTAATCAAGTAAATGAGTTCACATTAATATGGTTTTATATCCATTAACAAACAATGCTATGATTTGAATGCGATCTGTTCCAATTTTCCGGATGCGATAGGAAATATTTTCCAATTCTATAAATAATTCAGGAAATAGAAGAGGGGGGTATTCCGTCTAATAGTGTCACATTCAACACCTTACGGTGTGGCCGTGCCACTTGGCATGGGTGTTGCTTAAAGTGAAAGTGGAGAAATAGTATTATTTAATGGAGTAAACTTTGTCAGACGCTGAAAAAAAAGATAATGATATAGACAATCCTGATGTCGAAATTGTCGATGAGAAATCCTCATCTGATGGTAAAAAATCCTCTTCCAAAGTTGAAGGATTGATGAAATATATCATTATTGGGGCAATAGCAATTGTATTTATTGCAGTCGGAGTTTTTGCCGGGTTGATATTTATGGGGGATGATAAACCTGAGCAAACGGCTGAAAAGACAACTGAAGCTCACGCTGGTTCTACCAGTGGAAAGCATCTCGCTGATAAGAGTAATAATCATGATAGCCCGGAGAATATAGACAGTCTATTTGTTGATGAAATGGACCAGTCGGTTATTGATATGATTGAAGAGAATTTGGCAGTGCTGGATTGGAATCCCGATATCGAAATGTCTGAAGAAGAATTTGGGATGTCAGTTGAAGATTCTATTGAAAATGTGAACTGGCTTGAAAGTGAAAAGAAAAAATTAGCCGACACCGATAGTAATCTTAAGCAACGTGAAAAAGAATTAGCAAAATTAGATAAAGCAGTAACTAAAAAAATATTACGAATTGAACAGGAAGAATCATCTCGAATCAGTAAATTGGCTAAGCTGTACGACGGCATGGATAGCCGCTCAGTGGCGAGACTATTTGTCAATCTTGATGATGAAACCATTGTTATGATTTTACCTAAAATGAAAATAAAGAATGCTTCGGCTGTTTTGCAGTTATTACCGCCGCAAAGAGCAGCGCGGCTTTCAAAAAAAATGATTACTATTGCTGAAAAATAAAGATGAATACTGATAATTTAAACATAATGAACCTTCTGCTGGGTAACCTTCCTCAGGCTACTGATATCTCATTATTGGGAGGATCTAAACCAACCGATGATACACAAAACAGTGGTTTTGATCTGATTTTTGATCAGATGCTGATGTCATCAGGGGAGACCGAAACAGGTGGTGAAGAAATCGGTTCATTAGGTTTAATAAAAGATAGTTACGGAGAAGCTTTACTCAAATCTGATAATCAATCAAACCTGTTAGAAACAGGAAAAGAAATTCTTACGAAATTTGATGTTGCAAATGAGAAAGAGATTTTAGCTGTAACAAATGTATCGGAAAATCCTGACAAGAATGTTTCTACTTCTGATAAAATTGATACTACTGATATTATAAATAGTCTTCCTCACAATGCGGTTACTACTAGTGAATTGAAAAATAACATTGTAAGTAATCCATTTTTAAATATTGATGGCAAATTTAAAGTACAGAATTGGAATATTTCAGGGGATAATCTGAATCTCGATTTGGTTTCGGAGCAGAATCCGGAAACGGTAATCAAAGTAACTATTCCGGCTAAAGATATTGTTGAACAGCTTGGTAATAATATTACTAAACTTACATCAACATTAAACAAAATCCCTCTTGATGGTCAAAATGTTACCGCAGCCAATCAACTCAAAGAACTGCTGGCAAAATATGATATTAAAGAACTGCATATAAATGTGTCAGAAAAATCATCTGAAGCAGTTCCCAACAAAAATATAGTTGATGTTGAAATATTTGCTCAAAATGTCGGGCAGGAAATTATTCTTAAAAGTAAATTGAATAAGAATGCAATTCAGGTAAAAAAAGAATCAATAGATTTAAAATCATTATCTCTTGATAATAAATCCAACAAGGTTGGTTTTGAATCCGAACAGTCAAAATTTGTTTCTGTCAAACAAAATATGCAAAGCACGCCCTTAAATCTAACAGCCAAATTGGATACAATAGAAAAATTTAATTTGTTTAAGCAGTTCGTGGAACCGACAAATCAACAGGGACAGGATGCTAAAACTGATAATCTAAGTCAGCTTCCTGATTTTATAAAATCCCCTGCGGAGATGACCTTAACCAAAGATAAAGTCGATTTGCGGCCGGTTCGGTTTACGCTTCCGGATAATATCAATGCCCAGCTTAAACCCAACGGGAAATCGGTAAGAATTAATATTGAACCTAATAATCTTGGACCAACTCGATTAAACCTGATTATGCATAATGATAAACTCAGTGCCGTTGTAACTGTTCACAGTACTCAGGCAAAAATGACTGTTGAGGGATCGCTTGACCGATTGCTTGATGCTCTCAATAAAGCTAATATCCAGGTTGATTATATAGATGTCGATGTCAACCAGCAAAATAGTTACGAACAATTTTCTCAACAGAAATCTGATTTACACAAACAGCAAATGTATCGCAGTTTTTCATTGAGCGAGTACTTAGCCAATGAAAACTCTATTATAGAAAACATTACACCGCGAAGTGTTTCATATGTTAACGCCAATGGTGTGAACTTAACTGCATAGGAAAATAAAATGGCTATAATATCATCAATAAATGATATACAATCATCCGGTACAACAGGCAATCTTGCTCCAACCGGTACTAATACCCTCGGGAGGGATGATTTCCTGAAATTATTAATTACGAAATTGGAATATCAGGATCCAATGAACCCTATGGATGATGAAGACTTTATTGCCCAGTTAGCTCAGTTCTCATCGTTGGAACAGATGACCAATATCGCCGATGGGATTGCCGAAGCCAACCAGTGGGATTTTCTGCAGATGCAGTCAATAAATAATGTTATGGCTGCCGGTTTGATCGGCAAGGATGTAAAAGCTAGTTATGATTCTGTATATTATGATGGAAGCAATTCACCAAACATAACATTTACAACATCCCGTTTTGCAAGCGACTTGACTATTAAAATAAAAGATGCCGAGGGATTTACTATTGCAACTTTGCAGGATTCCAGTGTGGCTCCCGGCAAACAGGATTATCAATGGGATGGCCGAAATGATTTTGGAAATATGGTAGAGAGTGGACATTACACACTTGAAGTTACCGGCATAGATGCTTCCGGAAATGAATTCAGACCAAGCCTTACATTGGTCGGAAAAGTAGAATCTGTAACTTACCGTGATGGTTCTGCATATTTCCGGATCAATGGTATCGAAGTACCGTTTGGCGATGTCTCTGCAATAGGCGAAGAGGGATCGTTTGATGATGACGGCGACGGTAATGGTTAAGTATCAGGATTAAGGGAAGTAGGAAAGGAAAGAAATGAAAATGAGTCAACCAATCCAAATATCTCATCTGCAAAAACCGGTTAATTTGATTGAAATTGCAGAGAGGGGACAGGTTAAATCTTCCGGTAAGGCAGAACCTGGTTCGTTCAAAGACATGTTTTCAAAAGAACTGGCTTCATCGACAGGAGTCCAGTTTTCAAAACATGCCGAACAGAGATTGTATTCTCGCGGGATTGAGTTATCTGATACAACTTTGAATAAAATTTCTGATGCGATTAGTCGGGCTGATACTAAGGGTTCCAAAGAAACCTTGATCTTAACCGATGATGCGGCTTTGGTTGTCTCAGTTAAAAATAGAACTGTGATAACGGTTTTCGATCGTGATAATCTGCGAGAGGGAGTAGTTACTTCGATTGATTCGGCGGTAGTGTTGTAATTGAGAAAATAAAGAAAGTATATAGATGAAAATAAACAATACATATAAACCTAACAGTAAGCTGGACTCCATTTTGATGGAGAGGCTCAACTGCCAATGCATGGAGGTAAATGCATTATGATGGCATCATTATATTCCGGTGTGTCCGGACTGAAAAACCATCAGGTAAAATTAAATGTGATTGGTAACAATATTGCCAACATTAACACGATCGGTTTCCAGGCAAGCCGGGTTAATTTTCAGGAAGCTCTGGTTCAGACAACCCGTGCTGCCGGGCGTCCTTCGTCATTGACTGGTGGTACAAACCCTATTCAGTTAGGATTAGGGATGGAAGTTGGCGCTATTGATACCCTGTTCAAACAGGGAGGGATGGAAACAACCGGTCAGATTACTGATCTGGCAATTCAGGGTAAGGGATTTTTTATCCTTGGTGATGCCAACGGTAATAAATTCTATACCAGAGCTGGTGCTTTTGGCTTTGATGCTGATGGTACTCTTGTTGATCCTGCTACAGGACTATATGTTTTCGGAAAAATGGCTACTTCTACTGGTGAAATTTCACCTTTTACAACTACTGATAAGATTGTTCTTCCGTTTGGCCAACAGGATCCAGCTAATGCCACGCAAAATGTTTGGATATCAAATAACCTTGATGCATCGGCTACCGATTCTGAGGCTTCATTAACTAATGCCGGTGATTCTTCAATACTTCTGACTAGTGGTGAAACAATTGATGGTGTTGGTGGAACTCATAGTATTGCCATCTCAGGTGCACAGGCTACCAGAGATTCTTTCACCAGTTCAATGTCCGGGTTAGTTGGGACAATGACTCTTGGTACACTGGTTCCTCCGGTGACAGATTTAGCCAGTTTTACTATTTCTGTTGACGGGAGTCCCGCCGGAACAATTTCAGGATTATCCACTGAAACGACAATTGATAGTCTCCTGTCAAAAATTAATCAAATTGCCGGACTTACTGCTTCTCTGAACGGTGCTGGTGAAATTGAATTAGTCAGAGACAGAGCCGGTGCCACAGCTGAATATAATTTTGGTACTTCTAATGCTGTTGCCAACGATGTCCTCAATATTGTTTTTGGTATAGCTGGCGGTAGTTCTCTTAATTCCAGTGGCGGTACTGCTGCTACTCTGGTTGCGGTAGATACTTTTATGCCTACAAAAGGGGCAGGTTCTGCAGCTGGTCCGGTTATAACCAATCTTGGTCTCGTATTTAATGAAAATACCGGTATTGTTACCGGATTGAGTGGATTAGGTGGTGGTGGTGTTGAAATAACATCTGGTTCTGCAGGAATTACCGAAACTACTACTTCCGGCAATCATTTAATCATTGATACTGAATCGACTATTCACACAGCCTCGATAAGCGTCTTTGATTCTCAAGGGGGTAAACATACAGTTTCGATTGAGTTCTTTAAATCAATTCAAACCAATCGTTGGGAATGGACTGCTACTGCATTGGGTAATGAAAGTATGAACTCCGGTAGTACAGGGTATGTTGCTTTTAATCCGGATGGTTCATTAAATACATTTGAATATAATGGTGGTGCCGATTCTGTTTCAATCGATCCCAACAATGGTGCTGAGACGATGCAAATCACAATTGATGCTGGTACCTCTTTTGGATACGATGGTCTGACCGGGTTTGCCTCTGGTCAACATACTGCCTCGTTAATAAAACAGGATGGATACGGAGTTGGAATACTGGATAAAATTTCCATCGATAAGGGTGGTAATATTGCAGGTATCTTTACTAACGGTGTCACCAGAGTCTTAGCTCAGTTAGTTATTGGTGATTTCTTTAATCAGAACGGTTTGCTAAAAGCAGGTAAATCAATGTATCAGGAATCTTCCAACTCTGGAAGTGCTGTGGAAGGTATTGCTGGTGAAACTATCTCAGCCGATATTTTCTCTGGAGCATTGGAATCATCTTCGGTGGATATCGCCCAGGAGTTTACTTCGATGATCACTGCCCAGCGTGGTTTCCAGGCGAATGCCAGAGTTATTACAACTTCAGATTCCATGCTTGATGATCTGGTGAATATTAAGAGATAATTATGAATGATATTTTTAAACATATGGATTTGTTAATAGATGTGATGTCCGGTTTATTCCGGGCATCGCTATCGCATTCACAGGAGTGAATTATGGCTAAAGAAGATAAAACTATTGTTGAAGGTCGTGATGGTGAAGAGGGAGAGCAGGAAGGTTCCGGGAAGAAAAAGAAAGGGCTTAGCAAGCTAATCCTTTTTGGCGGAATAGGTGTAGGCGCAATTGTTATCGGTATTGCTCTTACTATTTTTGTTATCAAGCCGATGACATCCGGTTCGGATGCAGGTGAACAACAACAAACTGAAAAAGTAACCGATGATTCCCACGCTGAGGAAGAAGATAGCCATGATGATGGTAGCTCGCATGGGGAAGAGGGTGGAGGATCCAGTAATATCTATTCCATTAAAGATATTGTGATAAACCCTGCCGGTACTGGCGGATCACGATTTCTTTCGATCTCATTTGCATTTGAGCTCAACTCTTCTTCTCAATTGAGGAAATTTGCGTTACGTGAACCAGCTATTCGTGATGCTCTGATTACCATTCTGTCATCAAAAACAGTAGTTCAGCTAACTGATCCAAAACAAAAAGAAATTGCCCGTTATCAGATTAAAAAACGGGTAGAGAAGTTATTAAAATTAAAAGAAATCGCCGGCGTTTATTACACTGATTTTGTCTTACAGTAAGGGAATACTATAAGTGGCAAAGATTCTAAGTCAGGAAGAAATTGATGCTCTGTTAACGACAGTATCAACGGGAGAGGCGGAAGCCGAGGAGCATGAAATAGAGGATGATCGACAGCGGTCGGTAGTT
>DAOWMZ010000304.1 GCA_030642845.1 Candidatus Zixiibacteriota bacterium | reverse complement strand
GGTCTTTATCAGAGTAGCACACAATTTATTCTGTGCCTGGCAGACGCCCTCGTCTGCTGGTAGGCTTTGGTGCCCCACAGTCTTGCTGTGGGTATTATCAGGGGTATGCACACTCATATGATCCCATAGCAAGCTATGGGCTACCCGGCCAGTGAGTGCTCTGATCTTTAAGTTCAGTCAATGCTACTCCGGAGATTTCAGCAGGAATTGAAAAGTGTTTTTCTATTATTTCAGGTAAATCATCACGGCTATCTAATTTCACAATTGTTACATTCTTGTTATCAATGTTGGCAAGAGTCAGATTGTGAAGAATAACTGAGTCATTTGAAGAAAAGCGAGCTAATGATATGTTATTCATAAAATGAGCTTCATCGCTAAAAGAATGAGTAAAAACATCATTAAAATAATCAATAGTACGATCAATCGGTTTGGCTATATAGCCGTGAATCAGCTTTTTATTACGATTGTGCTCCATTCTGGAATTTCCATTTTTATCCTGCGGTTTAAGAACATATTTATCATAGCCAAGGGTAACACTGTAATCAAAATCCAAATAGCGAGGCATGGGTTCAAAAAAAGGAGCACCATAACCGACATCGACAAGATATTCATGATTGTCGATCGTTACGATATTTACAATGTGTACATCCGGATTATCCATATCCGCACCACACAATATGGCATCATAACCAAGATATTTCAGTAACAAATTCATGTAATAATTATTGGAATAACATGTACCCCCAAAATTATATTTTTCGATTCCGTCAAGATACATTTTGAGATCAGGTATAGTACTGAGATCATATCTCTTTTTGTAATAGAGCTTAGAAATTGTTTCAAAAGAAATTTGGGTGAGAAATGATTTGGTGATGTGACTCAACACATTTATATCCGGTGGAGATTTGGGAAGTTCCAATATATTAAGGAATCTATCCAAAAGTAAGGATGGAGGATTATCATATTTCATTGTATTCCTTTAATTATCAATTCTTAAAATCCACCTTCATTTACAAACATTATTTCTAAAATAAAAAGGGAATGAACATTTTGGTTTTTTTCATATAGTTGAGATACTCATCACCGAAATAACGAATATTTTCAGCCTCTTCCATTTTAGCGGTAATTGTTAAAAAGACAATTGTCATAATAACTAATGAAAAACTTATCCAGGTAAGATGTTTGAAATAGACTCCCCATGCTCCATATAGAATTGAACTGTAGATTGGATGGCGGATATATTGATATAATCCGGTTGTTGCCAATTGAGTTGTTCTTTCAATACCTATTAAGCCCGGATCTTTGCGTTTTCTATCTGGTTTTCCCTGCCTATATAAAAAGAGAACCCCAAAAATTACCATAAACAAAGAGATAATCAATAAGATCCAGGAAAGAACTTGAAATATACTGAATGGATCTTTAAACCAGAAATCGAGATTTATTAAAACTAAAACCAATACTGATTCCCAGGTAAAGAAGCGATAAAAGCCATGATGGCGATAGTTTCTTAGTGTTGATCCAGTAATGTAAACAAATCCTACTGAAATAATTAAAAAGATAATTATCTTATATTCAAATAACATATTTATATTTATTTAATCAACTACCCGGTTGCAAGAATTTATTTTTATAAATCTTATTCCTTCTCAATTACTACTGTATAGGGGAAAGTTCCTGAATCAAAAATTTTGCTAAGTTTCCATCCGGTCCCTTTTAAAAGATCCTTCATTTCATTGGGAGAGACTAACAGATAATCAAAATATGGAGTTTTCATTTTCTTGTATCGGACTCGTATTCTTACCTGTCCACCCATCCGCCCTTTTTGGAAGTTCTGTTTGTGATACCACAGATGAGCCGGTTCTTTGGTTTTATATGGATTCCCGCTCTCGGCAATAATACGGGCATTGTCAGAGGTCATTTTGTGAAATCTTTTTAATAGTCGTTTACATCGGTCATGATTACCGAACAGTCCAAAATTATTTCCATACATTAATATTGTATCAAAGATGCCTAACCTTTTAGATATTTGGGTTATAGACATCACTTTAGTATGTTTAAGCCCCCGTTTTTTGGCGACTTTGATTGCCATAGGGGAGAGGTCAATCCCAAGAACATCGTGTCCCTTTTCCTGTAAATAAATTGCGCATCTTCCGGGACCACAGCCAATATCTAATACTCTTCCTATGGCAAATCTTAATGCTTGTCTCTCATATTTAGGCCATTTGTTAAAGGGTAAAAAATATATTGCCAGTCCCTGTTGACCGACATCAATATAACCGTCATCCCGCTCAATAATCTCATTTGATCCCTGACCTTTGAGCCAGTCCATCATCTCCCGGCCATAGGCATCTTCATTTGGCTTCAGCATTATTTCTCCCCGAAAATATAGTGGTCATTTGCCAGGCACGTTAAATTTTAGTCTAAAACAATATGACCAAACTTTGCAAGCTCATAAAAAGTTAATGTTTTCCCTCTTAAATATTTTGGAAGCTGTTTCCGGTCAGCACTATGATAAGGTAATTGTAAGTGTGAAATTTTCATATTCATTGCTTCATTAATAGGGATAATATATGAAAGATTATTACCTTCATTTTCAGTACCTCTAAAATCCCATCCCCTACAATTTACTCCGATTATTTGACCTCTCTTATTAAATACCGGTCCACCGCTAGCGCCACTTCTAATTTCAATTGTTGTTTCGTAATAGGAGGATGACATAGAAGGGTTTTCGGGAACAGATAAATATCGAAGAAATACTCCATCAAAATAATCACCATGAATAGTAGGAGGGATTTCTTTGTTGGTCATATCTAAAATTTTATTTTCAGGATAAGCATATGTAACTACTTTAGTGTCAGCAGAGGGAGTTTTTGAAGATAATTTTGATCTAAGATTCATAAGAGGATTCTTAGTAAAATTTTTCATATAGTTTTCAGCTTGACCAACTGCAATATCAGATTTATCATTTTTGTTAATCCAGAGAATTGGGCGGAGATGAATCTTAGTCTCTCCTGATAAATGCAGTATAAAACCTCTGTGTATGATTTCTCCAAATTGATTTGTTAATTCATTTAGAACGTGATATGCTGTCATAAAAAGTCCATATCGTGTTATATAAAATCCAGTTCCTATTACTGCTAATTTTCCACGAGAGAGTTCCTGTAAAATAGGAACAATGCCATCACCTGGATTAATTCTTTCATTGTTTCCTCTTTGCGTTATATACTTTTCTAATACCATTTTATTATTTTTGGAACTTTGGAAGTTCTAATATTTCTATGAAGAAGCCTTTGTCAGGAGCACAGGTATCCTGACCTACAAAATACTACTCCAATTTCAAATACGGAACGGCGTTAGCGATGAATTCCCCTTTGCCCTCTTTGTTGAATCGATG
>DAOWMZ010000116.1 GCA_030642845.1 Candidatus Zixiibacteriota bacterium | reverse complement strand
CCCTTTGATATCAGCGGTCTGCAGGCAGTGGCTGAATATGGCATGCGTCTTTCTGGAAAACGGGGAAGACTTACGACTCGGTTTACGTTAGTGGCGGATATTATAAGAGAAAGCTCCAACTGTGCAAGGAATCGTAAATCCAAAAAAGTAGAACGAGTTGATGTATATAAAGCAACCAAGCTAAAACGTACACGGGTGAATCTACTCGAAGATAAAATTCAGGAAATGTACGATGAAAATACCCTGATGGTATCTACCAAAGGTAAAGAAGTCGGGCAGATTAATGGTTTATCGGTTTATAATCTTGGCGAGTATTCATTTGGCCGACCGACACGAATAACTGCGAGCACATCAATGGGGCGAGTCGGTGTCATTAATATTGAACGTGAATCCGATCTCTCAGGACCGATACATAATAAAGGAGTCTTGGTACTAAGCGGTTATCTTCGTCAGATGTTTGCTCAGAATAAACCACTGCAAATGACAGCTTCAATTTCGTTTGAGCAATCGTACAGCGGTGTCGATGGCGACTCAGCATCATCTACTGAGATTTATGTCATTCTCTCATCAATTACCGGAATTCCGATTAAACAGGGGATAGCTGTAACCGGATCGGTTAATCAGCAAGGTGAGATCCAGCCAATCGGTGGAGCGAATCAGAAGATTGAAGGTTTTTTTGATGTTTGCAGTAGTCGTCGTTTAACAGGTAGCCAGGGTGTGATTATACCGTATCAGAATGTCAGAGATTTGCTTCTGCGCCCCGATGTTATTGATGCTATTAATAAGGGGAAGTTTCATATTTATCCCATCAAAACAATCAGCCAGGGTATAGAAATATTAACCGGTGTTCCCGCCGGCAAAAGATTAAAGAACGGAAAGTTTACCAAAGATTCAGTTTTTGAACAAGCCGATGAGAAATTATTATCAATGGCGTTAGCTCTTCAGCATTTCGGAAGTAAAGACAATGACAACAAGAACGATAAATAATAATTCAATAATATTATCATTGTTGTAATCATGCATCGTTGTTGTTCGCGATTGGATGCTGCAAGTAATAAATGAAATGATTAATGTTTTTGGATTGATGATTATTAATTGTTGTGTTTTTTATTGACATTAATTTAAAAATTTGTTTTTCTAAATCAGACCTCTAACACTTAACGGAGGATGCTGAATGCGCAAAGCAAAGAAAGCAACAAAGAAAAAAGCTGCACCGAAGAAAAGAGTTGCAGCCAAGAAAAAAACTACTAATAAAAAAGTAGTTGCCAGAAAGAAAGCTGCACCGAAGAAAAAAGTTGCAGCCAAGAAGAAAGCTGCACCAAAGAAAAAAGTTGCAGCCAAGAAGAAACTTAGATGTGCCGGTAAGACTGCAGCAGGAAAACGCTGCAAACGTTTTGCAAGCGGCAGGAGTAAATTCTGCTCCGCACACAAGAGGTAATTATTTAGCTGCGAGTAGCTAATATAAAAGCACGATCATGAGATCGTGCTTTTTTAATATCTTATAAAATGATTACCTGAAAATAATAAAAGCATCTATGATACTAAAAATCAGCACCAAACGAGAAGTAATAATATGGTTTATCAGAAACGTCTCTATAGTCAGTTGACCAAGCCAGATCATATCTTATAAGTATAAAACCAAGATTAGCTCGCATTCCAAATCCAAAACCGGCTTTTACATCTTTTAAGCGGGATCCGCCGGTAGTTGTACCAAATTTAAATTCATTATCGGTCCAGGTGCTTCCCATATCATAAAATATGGCTCCTGTTACATTTGTTATAGCAATTGCCAGTGGAAAACGCATAACAAGATAATCAATCATCGGATAACGAAATTCCCAATTAATCAAACCAAAGCGGTTGCCGGATAAACCATAATAATCATAACCTCTCAGCGGTGTGATAACATCAGCAAAATAAAGATTTTCGACATCGTATACTTTGGCATCAAGGGTACGATTTCCTATCCAGTTAGTGGTGCCGCCAAGGAAATATTGCTTGGGTGTGTGGCCAAACGATGCTCCTCCGGAGAGACGGAATGCCATTGAGAACAATTTACCGAAATGCCAGTATTTACGGTAATCCAAATCGATTGAAGTAAATTCTATATCATTCACATCAAAAAGATTGGTACCATAAGTCACCGATAATTTTGCTCTACGGCCATTGATGGGTCCGGTAATTCCCCAGATAATATTATCTGTTACATAGGATAGTTCAGCGGTTGTCACTTTGGAGCTGCGATCTTCTCGGATGTCGTTGCTGTCATGATATTGGCGATCTATAAAATACTGTGAAATATTGAAATCTATCCGGCTAAAAGTTGAGAAGGGATAGCTGGCAAAAAAATGTAATCCGTAAAAACGATCGGAAAAGAGGTGATCAACATTATCGAGATAATAATTTTTTGTATGGAAGAACCCGGTTCCAAAATTTACTCTTTTTCTATTGTAAAAATAAAATACCTGCAGAAACGATTGATCGATATTATTCACCAACTCGGTAGCGATATAAATCTGGTGATTGCCTAAATAATCGGAAAAGACAAAATGTGTCTGGCCGCTTAATCCGAAAAATGTATTGTAGCTGAAACCACCGCCAACATAATCCGAAGTAAACCGAGTTTTGTATTTTTTTATGAGAAAGTCACCTGATTGTGATGGCGGTGGAATTGAGTCAAATGAAGCGGGTTCCGCGGCAACCGGTTGATAAAAACCCATAGAATCACTAATTGGTATCATAAGTGAATCAAGCGGATCGTACTCTTCATCTTCGCTCACAAAAATATATTCATCATCATATATACCGGTTTCGGTTGTTACTGAATCTTTGGTGGCAGTACTTTTTTCATCTTCACTTGCAATAATCTCGGCAGCAGATGTATCAGAGAGGTTAGCCCAGAAGCTTGAATCAATATCATAGGTAACATATTCTGCTAATGAGTCAATGTCTGTAATAGCGGAATCAATATTCTGTTTATGAGCTTCTAATGTTTCATTAGCACGGTATTTTTTCAGCAGGTCATATTTGCCTAAAAAATAATTAGTTGAAGTCAGTTGACCGTTTTCTGATGCAGGTATCAGTTCTTTCATGAGGAAAATATCAAAAGCTCCTTTGTTAAAAGCGGAAAAAGCAATATTTTTTCCATTGGGCGACCATGAAAGATGTTTTATCCCGGAAATAATATCGGTGATGGCGAAATAACTGGCACTGTCGAGATAGGCTATGTATATGTTATCGATTCCGTTACGATTGGAAATAAATGCAACCTTTTTTCCGTCGGGAGAGACAGCCGGAGATTTGTTTTGTCCCGGACCGACATCAAGAGTATCCAATTTATTAGTGATCAGATCGAAACTGAACAAATTGTAAACCCCATACTCAAAATCACCGGGCATATAAGCACCCGAATCTACATAAAGATGATTTGCCAGATCGACCAACTGATTCTGTGGATGCGGACGATCGGATGAAAAAACAAGTTTGTTATTATCCAAAGTCCAACTCGGATCAACATCATCGTAACGATCATCTGTTAACTGAGTAATAATATCATTTTCTATATCATAAACAAAAAGATCCCGCTTGAATCCTTCCAGAGCGGAGAAGGCTATCTTCTTTCCATCCGGTGACCATGCTGGTGACAGGATATTGTAATAATCAAGTTCTTTTTTATTATATGTTTTTTTCTTTTTGACATTATAAAGAAATAGCGATTCTTTTCCGCCGGATTTACCCACAAAAGTAATGCTTTTACCATCAGGTGAAAATGACATACCGGAAACGTAAGAGTGAAGTGATTCCAGATCGCCGGATCTTTCTGATTTTACCAACTTAGTAATATATTTTCCATCGATAGCAGAGATCAGTACTATTTCAGTGTAGTCTGACTTGTCGGTGAAAATAGCGATTTTGTCCCCTTCGGGAGAGAAGGCAGGTTTTTCATTGATGTATGAACCGTCTTTCCTGGCATGGGTAAGTTGTTTGGCAATTTCATCAAGATCTTTACGTACGGCAATGTCCGGCCAATAGCGGCGTTTCATCTCTTTGCTGAAATCTTCCCAGAACTTTTCCTCGGTTACGCCGAGTGTCTCTTTCATCGTTCGTTTCATAGTAAGATGAACTTTCCCTTTGCGAAAAAGATCGCCTAATTTTTCTTCGCCGTATGTATCCGCAATGTATTTTATCATTGCCTGTCCCTGTTTATAAGCCAGATAACCACCAATAGCCCAGGGGGGGGACAGATAACCATTGATAGTAGCATCACGCACAACCATATCAGCCCAGTAATCCCAGCCATGACGAGATGAATATTCGGCGTAGCCTTCAGCTAACCAAAGTGGCATTGAAAAAAGGCGTTGTCTGGATACTAAGGATCTGAAGGCGTTTCCATAAAGCATGTCAAAAGTAACAGCATGAGTTAATTCATGATGCAGTACATGGCGGAAATCTTCGTATGAGCCGGAAAAGGGAATTACTATGCGATTCTTAAATACTTCGGTAAACCCGCCGACTCCTTCGGGGATAAGCCCGGATGTAATATTTGTCTGCTGAAAATCATTGTGGGAATTATAAATAAATATCGGGATTCGTTTCTGGACCATATAATTCAGTTCCTTGGATATTTCGGTATATGATGATTCCAGAACAGTTGCAGCAAATTTGGCCGTGGGGTAGGCATCTTCGTAAAAGTGAAGATCAAAATGGCGTGTTTGAATAAAGCTCCAGTCAAAATTTTTGTATCTGACTTTATTTTTACCAAAATAAGTATTCTGTGAATTTGCTATCGGAGCTAATAAGATAAGTATCCAAAAACAAACAAGCGTAACTTGCTTCATGCTATCACATCCTCAAATTCTTTGTAAATATTCATATTTGAAATTTCTCCAATAAATACGGGAAATAACTGTATTAATATGACAATTCTCTTACTATAAAGATTAACATTACTATTAATCGTTTGTTCTAATTATATCGGCTCCGAGTGAGGACAACTTTTCCTCAATCTGATAATAACCACGATCAATATGGTAAACTCGAAGTACATTGGACTTTCCTTTAGCCGCCAGACAGGCTAGGACAATACCGGCACCGGCTCTAATATCAGACGCCATAACTTCCGCTCCGTTTAGTTCTTTTACTCCCCGGATTATTGCTTCATTACTGGTTATTTTAATATCTGCACCTAAACGATTCATTTCCATCGTATGTGAATATCTATCTTCAAAAACAGTTTCAACTATATGAGAAGTTCCCGAAGATTTACAGGAACATGCCATAATACAGGCTTGTAAATCTGTCGGAAAACCGGGATATGGGAATGTTGTCACAGAAATAGGATTTAATTTTTTGGGTGCTTTAATTGTTATGCCTGATTTTTTCTGAAAAATTTCACAACCCATTTCGGTCAGTTTATGGAAAACAAGAGTCAGGTCATCACCATTACACCCGGTAATAGTAACTTTTCCACCGGTAATAGCACCAGCCATCAAATATGTACCGGCTACTAATCTGTCTCCGGCTACACTGTATTCAACATTTTTTAGATTCTTAACCGGTTCTACAACAATGTTAGGCGTACCTGCTCCATAAATTTTAGCGCCGGCTTTATTCAGGAAATTAGCGACATCGACAACTTCGGGATCACAGGCGGCATTGGCGATATAGGTTTTTCCTTTAGCCATTACTGCGCCATAAAGAAGGTTTTCGGTTCCGGTATGCGACGGGCGATCAAAATAAACCGATCCTCCTTTGAGTGGTTTTCCTTTGGCAATTACATATCCACCCTTTTCTTCAATTGTTGCTCCAAGTGCTCTGAATGCGGTGATATGAAAATTAACCGGTCGGGCACCAAGTACGCATCCCCCGGGCAAAGAAACTCTTGCTTCGCTCATTCTTACCAAAATTGGGCCTAGAACCAAAAATGATGCCCGCATCTGGCGCATCAGTTCGTAAGGAGCGGTATTTTGATTAATATTTTCAGCGTTGATTGTCATGACATGTTCTTTTTTATCATAAGAAACTTTGGCACCGAGATATTCCATCACTTTGATGCTGGTATAAATATCTCTTAGAGGAGGGATATTTTTAAGAACGGTTTCACCTTTGTTTATCAGAAGAGTTCCAAAAATAATTGGAAGTGCTGCGTTTTTGGAACCTTCGATTTTGACTTTTCCTTCGAGCTTGCGATTACCTTTTATAATAAATTTATCCATGCTGATCCTTCGAGCAATTAATATTATTGATCCATCTGTTATACACGCCGAGCGTGCTTATTACTCCCAATAAAAGGAGCACAATAAATCATAGGGAAAAAAATTAGGATATAAAGTTTTAAATGTGAGATAATTGTATTTTTTAATAGACCAGGCCGGTTT
>DAOWMZ010000131.1 GCA_030642845.1 Candidatus Zixiibacteriota bacterium | reverse complement strand
ATGCTGAGCACTGTGGTTCTGGCGATTCATTTGCCGTCTGGTTTTATTAACAATACCTTTAACTTTTTTACCAGTTTCTCCAACTTGTTGATCAGTAAGATGCAGAATTCGGTCATTATTCTCGATAACATCAACAACCGGGATATTATTTAATTCTCCGGTATCATAAAGTTGTCCGCCGGAAGTAGGGTAAAATGCAGTTTTATCCAAGATAGTAAAATATTGATCCCCTTTTTTACCGGTTTCTACAATGCTTGCATCAAATTCCAGAATAGTTGGGTCTTTATAATATATTCGCTCGGTCATTTCAGGGTTTCGCAATTAGTAGTTTCATATTCTTATAACTTCTACAATTTTTTTGGAAGTCTGACCATTTATGCTACATAATTAGTCAAAGTTCCAACATTTTCAACTTTAACTTCTATTTTATCACCAGTTTTCATTGGTGAAATTCCAGATGGAGTTCCGGTTGAAATGAGATCACCCGGATTCAGGGTCATAATCGAGGAAACATAGCTGATTAAAAATGGAATATCGAAAATCATCTGGGCAGTAGTTCCTGACTGCATCACCGTTTCGTTAAGAATCCCTTCCACCTGAATACTACCGTAATCAATGCCAGTGATAATCCAGGGTCCCACCGGACAAAACGTATCGAACCCTTTTGCTCTTGTCCACTGGCCATCCTTTTTTTGCAAGTCGCGTGCGGTGACATCGTTGACGCAGGTTAATCCCAGAATATATTCATCGGCATTTTCCCTGACAACATCGCGAGCAGTCTTGCCGATAACGACTCCAAGTTCGGCTTCATAATCAACTCTTTCCGAAACAGCTGGCAATACGATCAAATCTTCCGGACCAATAATTGATGAAGGGGGTTTCATGAAGAGTAATGGATTTTCCGGAGCTTCATCAGCAGAATAGGAAGCTTTAACATGAGCATGATAATTAAGCCCTATACAGATGACTTTTGATGGTTCCACCGGAGCCAAAAACTCGAGGTCCTCACTGATTTCTATTGATTCTGTAATCTCAACATTACCCAGCCAAGGGCTGTTTTTAATAATATTGATTTTATTATCTTCTAATATTCCGTATTGAGTCCGGGACTCCTGATCTTGTTTAAAGCGGACAAATTTTTCAGACACTATATTTTCCCCTATTACGTGTAATTAATATATTATAGAGAATAAATGAAAGGATTTATGACCGGTCAACTACTATCAAACTTCTTTGAGTTTCCAGTTCCCTTTTTTAAACCATAGAGCCAGTATAATTGCTCTTATTGTAGTTGTAATCGTTAGCGTCCACCAGACACCGTTAATACCCCACCCGAGAGTAAAGCAGAGATAATAAGCCAGTGGGATGCGCGCTAAAGTACCCGGAATTGAGACAACCATAGGAGGAACAGTATCCCCTGCTCCGCTGAAAGCCCCTTCCAGAACAATTTCAACTGCCATTGTTATTTGGGATAGCCCAAGAATTATAAGATAATCAATAGCAATAGACAAAACTTTCGGATCATCAGTAAAAATAGCAGCTATATATTTGGGAAAAACAATGAAGCAAACTGACATCACAAAAGTTATGCAAATTGCTATTCCGGTAGATCCCCAGGCGCATTTGGCTGCCCGATCCGGTTTTTTTGCACCAAGATTTTGTCCCACCATAGTAGAGGCGGCAATAGAAAAACCAAAACAGGTCATATAACAAAATGATTCCATGCGATTGCCTATTCCCATTGCTGCCGCTGCTTCTTCCCCGTATTCATGTACAATCCTGATCAAAAACCAATAAACGACAACGAATACCAATTGCTGACTGGACATTGGAAGACCGATCTTCATTATTTTTATAATGTCTTTGATGACCGGAGGAGTTTTTAGAATACCCTCAACTTTGTAACCCAATCGACCATTGAGTATTAAATAAGATGCCAATGCTGCACCAAATAAGACAGAAATACCAGTTGCAATTGCAGCTCCCGGAACTCCAAAAGATGGAATCGGTCCCCATCCAAATATTAGAATCGGATCAAGAATTATATTGATAATAATTGTAGAGATTCCAATAAACGTGGGAGTTTTTGTATCTCCGGAGGCTCTGAAACCGGCATATATAGTATCAAGAATAAAGAAGAGTATGGAAATTGTGAAATTTGCTCTCAAATACGGGACAGCATGAATCATAGTCGCATCGCTGGTTCCCATAAATCTCAGCATGATCGGGGTCATAATAAAACCGACAAATGAAAATGTTAAGCCAATCAAAACTGACAACGACAATCCCTGCTTTATATAATGAGCCGCTTTATCAGTATCTTTTGCCCCTATATGCCTGGAAACAAGTGCTGTTACACCAACTGTAATAATCGAGATGAAAGCAAACAGAGTCCAGATAACTACCATCGAAGTAGTAACTGCATCCTGAGCAGTTGGTCCTAATTTACTCACCCAGAAATAATCTGTCGTTACCAGGGCAAATTCCATAAACATGTTCAAAACAACCGGAATTGAAAGAGTAAAGATTGTTTTTATAATCGGTCCGGTAGTAATGTTGTCAATTTTATTCATAGTAAACTTTATCAATTTTTAAAATATTAAAGGATAACTTATAAAAGCTGTATAAAAAATACAAGTTGTTTAAGATCATATTTTTAAACAAGCTTGCTTTTTGGCCGTCTTAATATAAATTGGGATATTGATCATATTGGTTTTTAAGCTTTATTCTTAATTGGGGAGATTTATGAACTATAGATTTATTAAAATAGTATTCGTGTGCGTATTATCACTACTAATATATTCAACAACTGAAGCCTCCAGAAAGCAAAGAATCAAACCACCATCGAAAAATATTGATATTGAGCATAAATATTTCGCTATTGCTCCATATTTTACCGGGGGATGGATAATTGGTGAAGGGGCAGATTATATTGAATCAAATAATAAAGCACTCTACGGATTGGGTTCAGCTTTTATTTATCACTGGAAGCCTAAATTAGGATTTTATGGCAATCTTGAAGTAGTTTATGGAAATGTCAGTGATAATTCAATAACTAAATACAGGGTTATTTCATATTCCGGTGGTATGTTGTTTACACTTTTCCCTAATAAAAAATCTTCGATGTATCTTAAATGTGAATATGGAAATTCCAAAGTTAGGGCTACCGAAGCCAAAAAAGATTATGGTAATCATGCATTTCTTAAATTAGGTATTGGCAGTAGAATCTACAGCAGTTCTACAATTTCCACCATGTTTGAGATTTATTACAAGCGGCTTTTCAACAAAGACGAGGATCTTGAATATTATTATATACGGAAAGAAATTGACGGTGAATACATCGGCATTTTGTTCTCTGTGTCGTTTGGTATATAGCAGAATAAATTTCAACTAAATACCAAGACGTTCAATCAGATAATTTGGATTGAGATCTTCATCCGTCCCCCGCTTTAACATCTCATGCCATAAATAACGGGATCCGAATCTGAAATAATTTTGAGTCAGAAATGATCCGACCAGGTTGTTGCCATAATAATGATCATATAATCTCTTAATAGTATTCAGAGACTGAGCAGTAATTATATCCGCATAAAGGTAATTCTGTAAATAGACCGGATGGGTTATATAATGAATAATACCGGCCCAGGGTTTGAGATCTTCATGACGAGGAAGAAACATATATTCTTCAAACATATCCCAATAGAGCTTATTCAGATCACGGTTTGGATTCTTATAAGCTTCATACTCGAACATTAACCGGCATAGAGTGGTTCTGAGATAAATAATATCCTGTTCTTTTTTTGCCTGGATGAATTCATCTACAACCGCAGCAGGAATATTAGCTTCTTTCAACAACCAGTCTTTTTCATCACATTGTGCTGCTATTAACTGCGCCATCCCCTCACCCCATGCAGAGGCAATAGAATTTGTATATAATGCTCTATCCTGCGATATCTGAGTCGCATGCAAGGCATGGCCGACTTCATGCATGAGTACCCGCGTACTGTATAAGCCATTGGTAAGATTAGCCATCACTCGAACATCATAGGGAGGTTTAATCGGAAAAGCATAGGCAAACTGTGATTTCCCTTCACGCGATTCCAGATCAAAGTAAATCGGAAGCTTGTCGATATCATAGCCTAATTTATTAAGCGATGACTTTACTAAATTAAGTTGGATGTCAACCGGAAAGTAGCTGTCTATTTTCCTGTTAATATCTTTATAAGCATAAGCAATATCCCAGATTTCAATATCATCATATCTCAATTTGGATCGAACATCTTTCAGAATTGACTGGTATGTGTCCTGACTGAGTGAATCAAGAAGGTCTAACAATTTCAAGTATGTCGGTTGATCAACTTCCATTTGCGACAATGCTAAAGCAAAATTATTGTTATAACCTAAAGTACGAGCCTGTTGATTGCGTAAGCGGAATAGTTGTTCCAGACCATCAGCTAATTCACTGCCGATCTGTGTCCATGACCGATAAGACTGTTCACGTATCAATCTGTTTTCATTGGTTCGGTATAAATCATACAAGTATGATTGAGTAGTCTTTTCTCCGTTGAAATCCGGTCGATAGGTAATATCATATTTATTCAGTGAATCACGTAGTATAGAAATTGTTTTCTCAGTTTCGACCTGTCCTGTCAATGCTGAAGCATATAATATATCATAACGTCTGAGGTTGTCTTCATCATCAAGGAATCTTTTGCCAAGATTTAAAATATTAAGCATCTCTTTATCAGAGATAGTCTGGTTATATAAGTCGGTATAGAATTCCAATGAATCAGAATATCCTTTGGTGTATAGATCCCATTGTTCCTGTGCGATTCGATAGTCAAGCCATTCGAATTTATGTTCCAATGAATCAAGCTCGGTCAGAACTTGTTCTTTGGTAATCTGTGTTTCCTGGCAGGAATTTAATAACAGAGCCACAATTAAGATTATTAATAAAATAAAACGCATTTTATTCCTCAGTTTTTAAATCGGCAAAATATGACAGAGCCATTGCATAACCATAAAGTCCAAATCCAACCAGATGACCGGCAACAATTGGAGCAATGACCGATTTATGCCTGAATTCTTCGCGGGCATAAACGTTGGAGATGTGAACCTCAACTGTTTCAATCCCCACCCCGGAGATAGCATCACGAAGAGCATAGCTGGTATGGGTAAAAGCACCCGGATTGATAATCAAGCCTTGTGCTTCAAAACCATTCTTATGGATATAATCTATTAACTCGCCTTCGGAGTTGGATTGAAAAAACTCAATATCGAGACTCAACTCTTTAGCGATTTTTGTCAGTTCCCGGTTAAGTTCATCAAGAGTTTTGGCTCCATATATATCCGGCTCTCTTTTGCCTAAAAGATTCAGGTTGGGGCCGTTGACGATTAAAATCTTTGGCATTGTTTATCTCCGCTTTTCATATTCTTTTAATGCTGCATTCAACGACGGTTTTATCAGATTCTTTTTCACATCACATTTTATCGGCATTCCAGGTTTATCCAATAACACGAAAATAAGCCGTTTCCCTTTTCTTTTTTTGTCAATTTCCATATATGAAATTACATCACTGCTATTAATATAGTATTGGGGCAACAATTCTAAAAAGCCTTTGATAGTTTTCTTATATTCAGAAAGGGATGCTGTTCTGGCTTTACTCGTTCTTTCACTTAATTCAACCGCAGCCAAAAGCCCTATAATAACTGCTTCACCATGCTGTAATTTCCCATAACCGAGAGACTTCTCAATAGCATGACCAAAAGTATGCCCAAAGTTGAGAACTATGCGAAGATTCCCTTCCCGTTCATCCTGTGAAACAATATCTGCTTTCTGTTTTGCAGACTTATAAATTAATTGGGACAGGCAAGCCTGATCATATAAATTCCCCTGTTTGATATACTTGCTTAAAATGTTATTAAAACTCTGCCCAATAAGACCGGCATATTTAACCACTTCCCCCAAACCTGCAATT
>DAOWMZ010000259.1 GCA_030642845.1 Candidatus Zixiibacteriota bacterium | reverse complement strand
TGGGTTGTTTTCATCTTCATTAACAAGTACAAATTGAAAATTGGAGAGCTTGGTATAGCATTCATCAAGCAGTTCTGCCACCGGATCATGAAGCATAAACTCCGGCCATTCCTGTCCGATACTTCTATGGGTTTTATCTAAAAGCTTAAAGTTTTCTTTGGCAGTAATAATTTTATATGCCATATCTAAAGTTCCTTTTTCATGGCATAGCCCCATTCATCAGGAGTACGGCCTTTATCTTTGCGAAATATTTTATAGTCGCGGTTTTTATAAAGTTTGATAGCTCGCTCGTTGTCGCTATCAACGCCAAGAGTTAAAACTCTCTTTCCCATTTCTTTGGCTTTGTCTTCGATATAATCCATCATCAATTTTCCAATACCTTCATTCTGTCGATCTTTTCTAACCTGTAAATTGTGGACATGAGCAATATCTTTACCGTTGGCATATTCTGGATCATTATCCGCATTTTTTAAAATTAGCTGAATCATTGCCACACAAACATCATTGTCATAGCAAACATAAATATGACGATTATCACCCGCTTCACTTAATTCTATCTGTAGTTGCTTTTCTACAGCTAACGATTCTTCCTGAGTTTTTGGATAGGTTGATGCAATTTTAATCAATTCGTTAACATCATCTATATCTCTGATCTCAATAATTTTCATATTAATAATTTATACTCTTTCTAAGTAATCATCTAGTTGTGAAGATTTTGTGAATATAATTATATTTTTGGATTGGGAATAATCATTTAAATATTTCATAGTATTCGGTCTATGTTTTTTTCGGAAAGTCCACACCCATTTGAAAAATACGAAATCAATCTTCTCCGGACATCCCACAGCCAGATCCGGTCTGACTTTTCCATAGCCCTTGAATATACGTTTGATAACTCGCCACATGCAAATGCGAGTGGGGAAGTCAAGATAGATAATTGTATCGGCAGCAGGAAAGCGGATGTCAAAAGTACGGCTAAAGTTGCCATCAATAATCCACTTGTCACCCGACACTAACTTTGTCTCAACTTCACGCCATTCGAGATTAGGAGTTTCAACCCACCCCGGTTTCCAGAAATGACCATCAAGGTGTAGAACGGGCAATTGAAGCTGTTTCCCCAACTTTAATGCGAAGGTAGATTTACCTGACCCCGGACTGCCTATGACAATAACTTTCTGCATAGGGGATAATAATAAGAAATACGAATGAAACAACGACTTTAAAAGGCTTGTGTAATAATAATATTCTTATTTATAATGCATTATGTCAGTATCAGAAATTATAAAAGAGTATGTAGAAGTTTACAAATCCAGTTTCACATCTGGAGAATATCAATATTCTTTTGGTATCAGGATTAAAAATCATAGTGACTGGTTTATAAAGCATGTTGGCGAGAATGATATATCGCTTCAGGAGGGTTTTCCTGATAAGCCTTTCATCTATTATATTCTCGATGAAGAGACTCTTAATGATATTTATAACGGCAGACTCAATGCTCTAACTGCAATGGGCAAAGCAAAGGGGATAGATACTGCCCCTATGGATATTGAATTTCATAATGGCTTTAAACCTGATAATGAATTTTTTAATAAATTCATTCCCTTTTCATTTCAGTTCTGGACAAGAGGACAACCCAAGATTGTTTCGTTTGGGTCTGAATATTCCCGTCTTATTCATGGTGGAAATGCTACTGCTTTATACTATCAAAAAGGATTAAGAACAGCATGGTATCAGATTGAAAAGGGACAGCATATCAACAGGGATGAGTCTGATCAATCAAACCCTTTTCCTTCATTGTTTGTATTTATAAAAGGGACAGTGTTGGGTTTTATAGGGGGTAAGAAAATAGAATTCAATCAAGGGCAATCTGTTTTCGTTCCTGAAAATGTTACCCATGAGTTTTGGAATGAAGAGAAAAATCCAGCCGAGTTTATCCTCATCATGTTTGGAGAGAAGGCATAGACAGGCACTATTTGTGGGCGGCACACGCCCCCGTGTGCCCCTTTAACATAAAACAGGCAATGTCTGCGGCAGACAAGAGCATCTGCCGTGCACGGAATTAGATTATTTATTGATTCATTGACTCATACAACTCATTCAAATCCTGAACAAACTGTTTGATCTCGTCATCGCCGAATCCCTTTTCACGGGAGGCTTCTTCGAGCGTGCCCCAGATAGGCTCTCCGCATCGGATACACCGAATCTCTTTTTTGCTTAAATAAGAGACCGCCTCAGGAAGTATCTCCATCAGTTCTTCAATTGATATGTTGCCAGTTATTTTCATACTTAAAGATCCAATCTGAATAATTTATATATTTATTATATGTAGAAATATTAAGAGCACAAGATTTATAAATGCTAATACTGCGTTGACAAAATCCAATAAATAGAGTAACTTATTTATATTAAATATAGTTACACACAGAGATACATATCGAAAGAAAATAATTGCAGGAAAAGAGGTAATCGTGAAGTCTTTATTTTTATTACTGTTTATTCTCTTATCAGTCAGCATTATGGCTGCACCCCCGATAGATTATGAACCGGGTGAACTCAGAGAAGTTGACAATGAAACGTATGTCAATGCCAATAAAATCCTAATGTTCTCTACCAACCACGGCAATTTCGGTCGCGATTTGGCTGGTGTCTTTGGCAATGACTATGGGACATATTATCCCTATGTGTCGAATGAAGAAATTGAGAATGGTAATCTTGATAAAAGTGTGTTATATGCTGCCGGGTTATGGATGGGAGGAATGGTTGACGGACAAATACGAGTTGCCATAGCTGAATACTCGGATGAATATGTTCCCGGTCCAATGTATGATGGCACCTATCAACCTGATAATCCTGATTTTAAAGTTTATAAACTGTATAGTGACAGTATGGCAGGTAATCCTAACAGTGATTATTTGAATTGGCCAGTTGATCAGGGAGCTCCTGTTGATGAATTTGGAAATCCCGCTATGCTTGGTGACCAGATGCTATGGACAGTTTTCAATGATGCTGATCCTTGGCAGCATCAAAACGATCCAGGGGGAACCGATCCACTCGGAATCGAAGTTCAGCAGACAGTATGGGCGACTAATATTGCTCCATTTGATGAAGCAATTTATATCAAATACAAGATATATAATAAGGGAAGTAACACTATAAATGATTTTTATCTCTCGCTATGGTCCGATCCTGATCTCGGAGGATCTACTGATGATCTTGTAGGTTGTGATACTTTGAATAATATCTTTTACTGTTATAATGGGGATAATTCTGATAATGTCTATGCTCCCCCGCCAGCCGTGGGGTTCAAAGTTTTAAAAGGTCCATTAGTGCCATCACCCGGGGATGTTGCTTATTTTGATGGGAATGTGGTCCCCAATTATAAGAATCTAGGGCTAACTGCATTTAATAAATATATCAACGGAACTGATCCTGATGATTTTCAGCAAACGTATAATTACATGCGGGGTTTGAATCGAGATGGAAGCCCATATACTTACAATGGGATAGAAACAAAGTACTTCGTTTCTGGTAATCCCGTCACAGGGGCAGGTGATTTGGATTATGCTCCATCTGATCGCAGAATGATGGGGAGTTTTGGTCCGATGACATTCAACCCCGGTGACAGCCAATATGTACTGATTAAAATGGGGGTAGGGTTAGGAGTTGATAGAAAAACATCCATAAGTATTTTGAAATATCAACTTAATCTTGAACCACCGGATATTACGGAACTGATGACTGCTATCCGGCCTGATCCACAATACGGCGTGTTTTTATTCGCACTGGATCCGGTTATGGATACGATATTCGTCACACGAGAGGGAAGTGATGATATTGGTGATATCGATTATTCAAGCTTACTGATCAATGGATCAATTGTACCAGAATCGGTTACGATGTTACCATCTCATTTTGGTTTCTTTGGCGAAGTGCTGGCTTTGGAATTAAAAGCCAGAGATTTTATTTTACACTACGGACAACCCTGGGGAATTAACGAGGTCGCTTTTACTGTAAC
>DAOWMZ010000191.1 GCA_030642845.1 Candidatus Zixiibacteriota bacterium | reverse complement strand
TTGTCATCATTTACAATAAAATGTGCCTGTCCGTATTCTCGTGTCTGCGATGCTTCGAGTTTTCCGTTAAACTGCTCGGCGATTAACTGCATTCCATAGCAAATACCAAGGATAGGTTTAGTTGTATTAAAAAACGAAGATGGGAGTCGAGGAGCATTCTTTGCGCTTAGTGATGATGGTCCCCCTGAGAGAACATATCCCTTTACTTTATCAATTTCGTACTTGCTTAAATCCGCCGTACAGGGAATAATTTCACAATATACATGAGCTTCACGAATTTTCCGGGCAATCAATTGCGTGTATTGAGAACCGAAATCAATTATAACCATCATTTCATTGTGAGGAGCCATTATTATCCTTTTTTAATACTTCCGTGAATAACTGTATTTTTTAAATAAGCATCATCTGTATTGGGAAATTCTTCAACATAATGCAAACCTCGGGATTCTTTCCGCATCAATGCTGACCTGATTATCAAATCGGCCACAGTCGCCAGATTGCGCAATTCAACCACATCATAAGTAACCGGAGTTGCAAAATAATAATCTTCGATAGCTGATTTAATTTGTTGAACTTTTTTAAGGGCTAAATCCAATAATTTAACATCACGAACTATACCGACAAAATCTGACATAACCCGGTTCAATTGACGGCGATCATGAGCCAGAAGAACTTTTTCCGAAGGATATTTTAAAGATGATGCCAACCCTTCAATCATTGGAGTCATTGAGGAAATATCAGTTTTTTTGGCAAAATCAGATGAAACAATTGCCGCATGCTTAGCCATCACAACCGCTTCCAAAAGGGAGTTTGATGCCAGTCGATTGGCTCCGTGCATTCCGGTCATAGCCACTTCACCGGCAACAAATAATCCGGGTAACTCCGTCTGGCCAGCCAGACTTGATAAAACTCCACCACATGAATAATGCGCTGCCGGTACAACCGGAACCGGACGTTCGGTCATATTAAAACCACGGTTCAGGCACTGCTGGTAAATATGGGGAAAACGTTCTTTTATAAATGAAGCTTTGCGATGGCTAATATCAAGCAGAACATATTCTTCCCCACTCTCCCGGAGTTCCTTCTCAATTACCCGGGCAACAATATCTCTTGGGGCAAGGTCTTTAAGTTCATGTACTCCTTCCATAATCAGCCGTCCATCGACAGATTTTAAAATTCCACCTTCACCACGAACTGCTTCAGAAATCAAAAAAGGCCATCTTCCCGGGGTATAAAGAGTTGTAGGATGAAATTGAATAAATTCCATATTGGCAACCGAAACTCCGGCCCGATGAGCTATAGCTACACCGTCACCTGTAGCGATTTTGGGATTGCTGGTATGAAAATAAACCTGCCCCGAACCACCGGTCGCAAGCATTGTAACAGGGGAATAAAACGAATAAAAAGAACGCTCTTCCTCGGTAAACACATACCCGCCGCCGCACACTTTTTTTCCATCAGATTCACAGATAATTAAATCAAGTACAATATGATCACGGAGAATATCGATTTGTCCCGATTTTTCCCTGCATGCTGTCAGAAGAGCTCTTTCAATTTCGGCCCCGGTTAGATCAGCCGACCGAACCACTCTGGGAGCGGAATGTCCCCCCTCACGTCCTAAAGAATATTCACCCTCTTTTTTTGTAAAATGGACACCATAGCTTACCAAATCTTTGATAGCATCAGGAGCCATAGTAACAATTTGCTTCACCACCTCTTTGTTGCAAAGTCCGCATCCTGCTGTAAGGGTATCTTCTACGTGGGCATTAAATGAATCGGTTTTTGCCAGAACAGCGGCAATTCCCCCTTGGGCTCTGTTGGTGCTGGTATCCTCTTCCCCCTTTTTGGTAACAATAGCAATTTTAGATTCAGGATTTATCCTGGCGACTTCAAGGGCATAAAACAGACCTGCAATACCACTTCCAACTACCAGAAAATCATAATTTCGTTCCATTATTTATTCCGCTTTTTTAATCCCAGCTTGTTAATAATATAAGAAACTAATTTCTCCACGCCGGGATCCAAGTCAATTGTCTGTTGAAGATAATAAATTTCCCTTCCAAAATCAAAATTATCAATTTTCATCCAGTCTTTACCTGTTGTAATAATAACATCAGAATCATAATTATCAATCAAATCTTTAATATCCGAAAGAACTTTTTCAGTATAAACCTGATGGTCAGACAATTCAAGAGCAAAATCCAAGTCAGCCGAGAGGACATCAATCTGTTTTTCCAAAGGCATAAAATTCCCAATTCCAGCAAACAAAAAGACCGACTTGTCATTGAGATACTTGACAGAATGGTTTCTATCGTGCCCAATTAATTCCGAAGCCTGAAATTGAGCATGATAAATTTCTGCCTTTGGATTAATATTGCCTAATCTGTTTCTTATATGCGTTATATCTTTTGCAAATCCGGCTCGGGTAATTATTATAATATCTGAGCGCTTTATCGCCTTGAACGGTTCACGCAATTTTCCCATCGGAAACCATCGCAGATCCTTCTCTTCAACAGCAGCATCATAAGTGATTATATCAAGATCACGGTCAAGGGCATAATGCTGGAACCCATCATCAACTAAAATCAAATCTACATCTTTTTTTTCAGCCAGTTTTTGTGCGGCATCAACTTTTTTGGTGGATATTGAAAAAATAGCTTCGGGGAGTTTGGTTGAAAGATATTTGACTTCATCACCAGTTACTTCAACAGCTAAATTCTGAACTTTATAACCCGGTTCAACAAATGAAATTTGTTCTTTGCGGCCATAACCGGATGAGACAATTCCGATCCTGAATCCTTCATCGATTAATCTTGCGGCTATCAATTCAACCATTGGGGTTTTGCCGGTTCCTCCTACAGTTATATTCCCTAATGATATTACCGGTTTGGCAATTATAGTTGCTTCCCCTCTTATCATTCTGTTAAAAGTGGCAATAATACAATAGATTATTGACACAATCCAAAATACAGGGACTGCAAGAATCCACAATGAAAGCCCTTCACGTCGAAGGAATATTTTCCAGATTGTCTCAAGCATTATTAAGCCTGCTCAGAATATATTCACCCGCTTTGGATGTGGATGAACATGATAAATCGTTACTTGATTTTTTATTAAAGGTGGTTTTGCCACTTTTCATCCTAGAAACAATATCAAATATCTCTTTAGCAGATGTAATTTTAACACCATAGTTATTCTGTATAATATAATCAGCCGCTTCGATAACATTACTCAGGTAGGGACCAAACAGAACAGGAGTGCCTGTCCAGACCGGTTCAAGAATATTATGCCCGCCGATATTGACCAGGGTTCCACCTACAAATGCAAGATCAGCCATCATGTAAAGATCGTTGAGAATACCCATCTGATCTACAATAATTATTGATGCTTTTTGATCATCATGGCCATAGATAGAATAGGCTATATTCTCGTCAAGACAGATTTGTTTTATCTCATCAACCCGCTCAATATGACGAGGGGCTATGATCAATTTTGTTTTTTTATCGGAAGTTACTTTTGAGTTTATCAACTCCCGAATCAGGAATTTCCCTTCTCCGCTTCTGGTTGATCCGGCAACAATCACAAAATCATCTTCATCAACGCCTGCCCTATGACGGATTTCACTGATTCTCCCTTTTGAACTGGACATCAGGGGGGCATCGAATTTCATATCCCCAACAACTTCTGATCTGGAATTATCGACACCAAAATACTGATACCGTTCTTTGTCTGTTTCAGTTTTGAAAAAGAACCTATCATAAGATGACAGAATCCGGCTGATAGAATTTTTAAGCAATTTATATCTACCGAATGCTTTTGCTGACATCCTTGTATTTACTTGAATAATTGGTATATTCTTACTCTTCAATAATCCAATGAGATTTGGCCAGATTTCGGTTTCAGCAATCACAACCACTTTCGGATTGACTATTTTTAAAGTTCTTTTTACAATCGATGATTGATCGAGAGGGAAATAAGCAACTGTGCAATTTTCAATTTTTAATCCGGTGGCAACTTTGTAACCGGCATCAGTCATGACAGTTAAATATATACTGGGACACTGTCCCTTTTTTTGAAGAAAATGTATTAAATATGATAAAACCTTTACTTCACCTACTGATGACGCATGCATCCAAATATCGTATTTAGATTCTAAAGAATTGAGGCCGAGCCTCTCGCGCCATTTAGTGCTTCCTCTGGATACGGCAATTCTGGCAGGGATATAAATAATAATATAAATTATATATGTAGATATTCTATATAAGAGTAACAACGTTACTTGCTCCCTATAAAATTCAAAATTGTATCCGCTGTTCTTTCCGAGGAACCAGTTCCACCCAGTACCGATGATACTTTCAATAACTTTCCTTGAACACTTTTATAATACTCTTCATCATCCATATACTTTGATAACTCTTCAAACATATTCTCAGGGCTGGCATTACCCTGTATTAGTTCCGGTACAACTTTCTCACTTAAGACCAGATTGATTAATGCAATACTATTTAAAGAAACTAGTCTCTTAGCAATTTGATAAGTAATAAATCCGGTTTTGTAAACAACAACCATCGGGCGGGCGATTATTCCCGTTTCAAGAGTTGCTGTTCCTGATGCTGTGAGTAGTAAATTGCTTTTATAAATACATTCACGGGGTTTATCGTAGATTATTTCAATATTATCATTTTTATAAGGTTCCATTGCGGATTCATAATCATAGACATCCTTGATACCGGCAATTACTGCTTTAGCATTATATTTTTTTGTAAACATTAAAGCCGCTTTTAACATCGAGGGGAGCATTCGCTTTACTTCCTGAGTCCGCGACCCCGGCAGGAGACAAAGCAGGCATTGCCTGTCTTTTTGAGGAGGATAAG
>DAOWMZ010000262.1 GCA_030642845.1 Candidatus Zixiibacteriota bacterium | reverse complement strand
TCCTGACAGCGCAAAATAAATAAATAAAAATCTATTCTTCCTGTCATCACCAACTTGATTGGGGATCCAGTAAAAGTATTGAGTATTACAAGAGCCTGGATTCCCAGTCAAGCTGGGAATGACAATGAAAAATATGTATGTTATGAATGTATGACTTATTGACCTCAAGCGGGCGACACAAGGCCACCCTCTACGCGGGATTATACCGTTTACGCGTAGCGACGGGGCTTGTCTCCGTCGTATCTTGCTACTCTAAATAATTTTTTCAACATACAGTCAGGTCGGGAATGACAATGAGAAATAAATAATTTTTAAATTCAACTTTTATAATCCAAAAAGTATATTACTCTTATGAGTAAAGTTGACTTTTTAAAACTTCGAAATAAATTAAGTAATCCGGAATTATTGATTACTGACCTCACTGAATACGAACAATATTTTCATGATGCAACCGAAGATTCCTGCGTACCTGAGGCACTTATCTTTACTGAATGTGAAAATGATATATCAGAAACAATAAAATTCTGTAGAGAACATAAGTTATCTCTTGTACCGCGCGGTGCAGGAACCGGACTCTCCGGCGGGTGTGTTCCTTCTCAGGGAAGTATTGTCCTTTCTACGGAGAGAATGAAAAAACTCGAAATTAATTCCAAGAAAAAATTAGCACTCTGTGGACCTGGTCTGATTACTAAGGATCTACAAGATAAATCCAACGATGTTGGCTTAGCCTATCCCCCCGATCCGGCCAGTTACGAAGAATCTACTCTTGGCGGGAATGTTGCTGAAAATGCAGGCGGATTAAGGTGTAAACGATTCGGAGTAACAAAAGATTATGTCATCGGGCTTAAGGGAATACTTGCTGATGGAAAAAAGTTTTCTACTGGGATATATAATAAAAATAGTGGCTTCAATATCGGGGATATTTTTATTGCCTCAGAAGGGACACTTTGTGTCATTACTGAAATAGCCGTAAGATTAATTGATGCTGTATCACCCGGAAATACTCTACTAATAGCTTTTAATTCCCCCAAAGATGGAGCTAACGCTGTATCTCAGATTATAATGAGCGGAATTATTCCCACCATTTTAGAATATATTGATGGAGATGCTATAGCCTGTTCCAACGAATACGAAAAATCCGATTTACTTGATGATTCTGAAGCTATCCTCCTGATTGAAACATCCGACATTGATATTTCAGATCAAACAGAAAAGATCAGAATAATTTGTCAGAATAATAACTCCAAATATATACGAATTGAAAAAAATGATCAGAAAGCTGAATCGCTCTGGAAAGTCAGGAGAAATATTTCAAATGCGATGAAAGCATTAGCTAAAATTCGTGTTTCTGAGGATGTAGCAGTTCCTATTTCCAAATTCCCGGAAATTATTGATTATGTAAGGCAGTTAAATGAGAGATCAACAATCAGAATAAACTGTTATGGCCATGCCGGAGATGGTAATCTTCATGTCAATCTTATGGGTATGAATGGTTCTGATACTGAACTTGAGATTATTGAAAAACATGTTGAACAGATAATGAAAAAGACTATTCAACTAGGTGGTACAATTTCCGGAGAACATGGAATCGGTCTCGCAAAACGAAAATATCTCGGCTTGGAATTCGATAAATCTACAATTTCATACATGTTAAAATTAAAAGAAATTTTCGATCCGGACAATATTTTAAATCCCGGCAAAATATTCTTATAAATTTTATTATGAATTAAAAAAATTCCATTCTAACCTCTTGACAATCAATAATTCTGGTGTTACAATAATCGAACATAATGTGAATAGTTTCACATTGGAAGTGAAAATATGAAAACACAAATTAGAAATATCAACCACATACATTAAGTTAAGGAGTGCCTCATGGCCAAAGCCAAGACATTAAAAGAAACACTAGCTATCATGATTCCCAAGCTTCGTAAAGAACGCGTAACTCTTATGAAGAAGTATGGTAATTATAAAATCTCCGACGTTACAGTTGCTCAGGCAATCGGAGGAATGCGTGGTGTAAAAGGAATGGTTTGTGATACATCCGTAGTTGAACCTGATAAAGGTTTGATTATTCGGCAAATTCATCTTGATAAACTAAACAACAAAATTCCGGAACAAATTTTCTGGTTGCTCATTACCGGAAAACTCCCGACTCCGGGTGAATTGAAACTTTTCCAAAAGGAACTAAAAAAATATGGCAAGGTTCCTGACTATGTCTGGAAAGTTCTCAAAGCAATGCCTAAAACTTCACATCCGATGGCGATGCTCGATGCGGGTATCCTCGCTATGGAAAATGAATCAGTTTTCCGTAAACGTTATGCCGAAGGCATGAATAAAATGGATTACTGGGATGCCACACTGGAAGATGCAATGCGTGTAATGGGTACAATCCATACTATTGCTGCCGGTGTTTATCGTATCAAATATCATAAAGGCAAATTGATCAAACCGTCATCAAGACATGACTGGGCTGGCGACTTTGCCCGTATGTTAGGGCTTCCGCCTATGCAAGGTAAACTGGCCAAAATGATGCGCCTCTACCTTACTCTGCATTGCGATCATGAAGGTGGCAACGTTTCAGCTAACACATGTCATACTGTTGGTTCTGCTCTTTCCGATCCGTTCTATGCTGTCTCAGCCGGTTTAAACGGACTGGCAGGTCCTCTGCACGGATTAGCTAATCAGGAATGTCTGAAATGGGTACTGGAGACTATCGATAAATTCGGTGGTGTTCCGACTAAGAAACAGATCGAAGATTATGCCTGGGAGACTCTCAACAGCGGTAAAGTTATTCCGGGTTACGGTCACGCCGTACTCAGAGTTACCGATCCTCGCTTTACAGCCTTCCTTCGTTTCGGTAAAAGAGAGATTCCAAAAGATCCGATTTATAAAACAGTCAGGCTGGTTTATGAAACGGTTCCCGGAGTTCTTAAAGCTCATGGTAAAGCCAAGAATCCGTGGCCTAATGTTGATGCCGGTTCCGGCTCAATTTTGTATGCCTTTGGATTAACTCAATTTGAATACTATACTGTCCTCTTCTCAGTCTCTCGTGCAATGGGTATGCTGTCACAGCAGGTTCTCAACCGTGCTCTCGGTACACCTATCACACGTCCGAAATCTGTCTCTACTGCCTGGTTGAAATCTCAGGTTAGGAAGAATAAATAAGAATTTAATATTCTTAAAATAAACAAAGGCGGTTCATCACGAACCGCCTTTGTCGTATTACGTTCATTTTTATCAAAGTCGTTAAAATTTCATGACAATCTCAGCCCCACCCAAATCAGAATCTTCAATTGACAGAGTTCCATGCATATCGCTTATGATCTTGTGAACTGTCGGCAACCCAAGTCCTGTCCCGGCTTCTTTGGTAGTAAAATACGGAGTTATCACTTTTTCTCTTAGCTCAGAACTTATCCCGGGGCCATTGTCCGAAAAAGAAATCACTACCGCTTTATCCGTCTTGATAGCTTTAATCTGAATAATTTTCGTATCCTGTTTTGCAATTGCCTCTTTGGCATTATTAAACAGATTTGTAATTACCTGTTTCAGGCTGTCAATATCACCTTCGATAATTAGATTAGACTCTACTTCAGTTGATATTTTTATACCAAGTGCATCAGCCTCGACAGAGATAAAGCGAACAATTTCCGTTAGAAATATTTCAAGATTAATAGACGAATGCTTCTTAATATCTTCCTGCGCCAAGGCAAGGAATTTTGTGATAATTTCATTAAGCCTTTTAGTTTCACTTCGGATTTCATTGGTAAACGTAAGAAACTCTTCATTATTACGCTCCGGTTTATATTCCGAAGCCAATCTTTGAGCTGCAATTGATATTGTGTTGAGCGGGTTCCTTATCTCATGAGCAACACCGGCAGCAAGATTCCCCATCTCTGACAATCTTTCTTTGCGAATTGATTCATTTTCATATTTTTTTAGCTCAGTCACATCATAGACCACTACGACCAGACCGGCAGGATAGTG
>DAOWMZ010000318.1 GCA_030642845.1 Candidatus Zixiibacteriota bacterium | reverse complement strand
GTATATGATGTGTTTTTCTTTGATCTTTAATTTTTCCAACACCGATAACCAGCTTTAATGAGCTGGAAATGAATATTTCATCAGCTTTTAGTATTTTTGCAACAGTGACGTTTCTTTCAGTAATTTTAAAACCGAGTTTTTTGGATTCGGTTAAGACAGCTTTTCTGGTAACCCCTTCGAGACATCCCGCAGTAATAGGTGGCGTAAAGATTTGCCCCTTCACAACCCAGAATATATTAGCAGAGGTTATTTCAGCCACATGCCCTTTGGTATTTAACATAAGAGCGTCATCATAATTTTTATCATGAGCCTGTTTTAATGCGGCGGCATGAATGGCATATGAAATGGTTTTTATTCTTCGGAAAATTGAATCCTGATCTACCCTATATTCAGAGACTAATAAGGAGAATGGCTCAATGGGGATTTTATGAGGAGATGCGCTCAGGATTACCTGCGGTTTGCCCTGCTTTCCTGTCCACCTTGCTGCTTCGCCACTGGTAATTGTCATTCTAAGTTTTTTTATTTTATTCGGATGGTGTTTTGCTATTTTGATCATCCATTTTATAAGTTTGTCAGGTGAAACCGGAATTTCCAATCCGATTATTTTTGCTCCATTGTATAATCGTTTCAGATGATCCTCAACAAAAAGAATCCGGTCATCAATTACTAAAAAAGTTTCAAAGAGACCCTCAGCATAGAGCAGTGAATTATCAAAGACAGAAATGCGGGCATCTTTCTTTTCTACAAAACGACCATTAATAGTTGTGATTGTTTTTGACATATCATGCTTCTCTGTTTATTCCGAGTGATTTTAACAAATTTTTCGCTTTTAACATCATCTCATCATATTCTTTTTCAGGATCGCTGTCAGCAACAATACCACCACCTGCATGGACATGATAAATCCCTTCTCTATGAGTAATTGTACGAATAGCTATGTTAAAATCTGCAGTATCATTATTTACATAACCAATACATCCGGTATAAACACCTCTGGGGGTAATCTCATTTTCTTTGATAATTTCAACCGCTCTCTTTTTAGGAGCTCCGGTTATTGAACCGCCGGGGAATAAAGCATGGAATATATCTGTGATTTTTGTTTTATCCGATAATCTGGCGCTGATATTACCAACGAGATGAATCAGAGAAGAATATATCTCCGGTTTATAAATTGAATCAACTGAAACAGTCCCTGTTTGGGCAATCTTTCCGAGATCATTTCGGATCAGGTCAACAATCATCAAAAGTTCCGCTCTGTCTTTTTCAGAATTAAGAAGTTTGTTAAGATTCTGCTTCTCTTCCAAATCATTACTACCCCGTTCAATTGTCCCTTTGATAGGTCCGGAAGTTATATAATTCCCTCGTTTCAGAAACATCCTTTCGGGGGAGGATGAAAGAATTTGATAGTCGCCATGATTAATATAACACCCATAAGGTGAAGGATTAAGGCGACGGAGTAGCTTGTATGTGCTGAAAGGGACCATCGTAGATCTTATATCCATCCTGGTAGTAAAGTTTGCCTGATAAATGTCACCTTCCCGGATATGCCATTTAATGCGATTGATTTTTTCTACATATTCCTTTTTGGAAATTGTATTGTGCAATTCTAATCTTAGTGGAATAGAAGTTTCAGTCTCTTGGTGTTGAGAATCAAACAAATCGTTATAGTCGTCTTTATCAGGATTACTAACCGAAAATGTATTCAAATTGTGATCATATTTTAAAACAGAATCATAAAACAACACGCGAAGCGTGTTTTTTTGTGGGTGTTTCGATTCAATCCCCAAAAATGGAAGCATAGCTTCATAGGATATATATCCAATACTGAAAAGATTTTCATCTTTCCAGAAGGATTCTAATAGATCATATAGAATTCTGTTTGTAAATACTTTTATCACAGAGTCCGGCTTCTTTACAATTATGTCCTTACCAACCTGTGAGATGTCCAGAACAGGATTGCGAGCTATAAAAGAATAATTGCCCCTGTCTCCAAAACTTAATGAAGAATCCAACCATGCAGAGCCGTACTGATAGGCAACTTTTGAGAAAAGAGACTCAAGAGTAATTGCGGCTTGGCCATTTTTTATTAAGGTGTCACTGTTCACGCATGGAAACTAAAAGAAATATTTCTATTGTCAAGTTGTGAGATTGATTGACAACAGACAAATTCATGTATTATTTCTATGCTTATGGATTCTCTGAAATTGATTTTAGTATTCGCTTTAATAGTTTTTGCTCTGAGGAAAAAAATCTCAGTGGGGGTTACCCTATTTGGAGCCGGTTTGATTACAGTACTTTTGTATCAGATTGACTTAATGGTTATGCTTCAGGGTTACTGGGATTTGATTAAATCCCGCAGATTTATATCACTTACCGTAGTCATTGTTCTGATTACAACTTTAGGGCAGCTTCTAAAGGAATTAAAATCACTCGACCGTCTCACCAAAGTTGTCAAGGAACTTCCCGGCGGTAATAAAACCGCTGTCGGGATTCTTCCAATGGTTGTCGGTCTGATGCCTATGCCAGGAGGAGCGTTATTATCAGCTCCATTGGTTGGGGATATATTATCAGATAAGAAATATCCTAATGATTTTAAGACAGCAGCCAATTATTGGTTTCGACATATAGTTGAATTTTCATGGCCGATTTACCCGGGCTTGATTCTTACTGAAGCATTAACTGGGCTTCCTATCGGTAGTGTATCACTTCTTCAAATACCTCTCGCAGTTCTTATGTTGATAATAGGATTGATATTTTTCACGCCAAAAGTAACTAACGACAATGGCGGGGCAGTTCATTTCTTTCGAGCACTCATGGGGATAGTCAAGGCAATCTGGCCGATCCCTTTAGCAATTCTAATTTATGGTATCTTTAAGATTGAGTTGGCTATTGCCGTATTAATCAGTATGGTAGGATTGATTATTATTGCCCGTCCTTCCAAAGAACCTTTGAAAATTGCCATTAATAAAGGATTTTCATTTAAACTTGTCTTTCTTATTTTTGGAACCCTTTCATTTCAAACTGCTTTGGAATTATCCGGAGCAATTGCAGCAATCCCGACAATGACAGAAGCATATAATCTTCCTCCCGAAGTCGTAATCTTCTTAGTTAGTTTTGCTGCTGGTTTATTGACAGGAATGGTAGCAGCTTTTGTTGCTATGGGCTATACCATATTAGCAGGGTTTCTCTAT
>DAOWMZ010000332.1 GCA_030642845.1 Candidatus Zixiibacteriota bacterium | reverse complement strand
TATTTCTTTGATATTATTAATAAAAAGACTTGACTTTTTAGAAAAATAGACGATAATTGAAAATGAAAGTCGTTTTCATTTAGACTATGGAGGCTGAAAATAATGCGTGAGTTTTTAAAAACAAAAGGGTTTAAAATGACTCCTCAAAGAGAGCTCATTTTCCGCTCTTTCTTTGAACTCACCGATCATGTCTCTGTTGATGAATTGTACATTAAAGTCAGGAAAAAAGACAGCTCAATTGGTTACAGCACTGTCTGGCGTAATCTGAAGTTGATTTGTAAAGTTGGTTTAGCTGAAGAAGTAAATGTTGGTGATGGTATCACCCGTTATGACCACATTACAAAGGTTCCTCATGGACATTTATTCTGTATCAACTGCAAAAAATTGATAGAATTTAATGTGGAACAGATTATCGCAATATTAGCTCAGACAGCCAGTGATAAAAATTTTGCACCTGAATCTTTTAAAATTGAGATTCAGGGTTATTGTGAAGAATGCAGCAAGGATAACAAATCCGATTCGAATGGGTTTTCACAAAAACAGCAAAAGTTAAATTGAAGAATATAATTTTATTATAAAGGCACCTGGAGATGACATATTTAAATTTGATGGTACCCGGACAAAAAGGAAAAGTTATCGGATTTGCACGCGAATCAAGAATCGTTCGACGCTTGTATGAACTTGGTATTCAACCGGGGCGATCTATCGTTTATCTTCGCAATGCCCCTCTCAAGGATCCTATGGAAGTTAAAGTGGGTTCAAGTTGCCTGACATTGCGTCATGCTGAAGCGGCTTTGATTGCTATTGAATTAGAAACATAATATTTTATGGGGCTTTACTGATGGCAAATAGTTCATCTACTCGGACATCCCGTAAAATTTATGAAATAGCTATTTGTGGTAATCCCAACTGTGGCAAAACCACAATCTTTAACGGTATAACCGGTCTCACCCAACATGTTGCCAATTATCCCGGTGTAACTGTTGAAAAAGTGACAGGCAAGTTTACCGGCGGAAAAGACAACAATCAGGTTTTTACGTTAGTTGATATTCCAGGTACATATTCACTCTCTGCTTTTTCACCAGATGAAGATATTGCTGTTTCGGCTCTTATTGGCCGGATGAAAGAGATGACTATTCCGGATGTCATCATTTGTGTAATTGATGCTACTAATCTTGAGAGAGGACTTTCATTTTTATTACAGGTAATGGAGGTCGAACGTCCTTTAGTCGTAGCGGTTAATATGATGGATCTGGCCAAAAGACGCGGCCTTAATATCGATTGTAATAAAATTTCTGAAATGTTAGGGGGAATCAAGGTAATACCGGTAGTCGGCAATAAAAAGCAGGGGATAAGTGAACTAAAAAAGGCTACAATTGAAGCAATTGGAACTGAACCTCCGATATTAAATAGCATTTATGATTCTGGAACAGAAAAACTAATACAGGATTTGGCTATAACCGATGATGACCATGATCGCAGCCGAGCCGAATATATCAGAGTTATTTTTGATGTCACCAGTCCTGCCGAGAAGAGATTTCTGACTGAAGAATCTGAAGAAGTTCATCAGGTTCTTTTTAAGGGACGGAAAGAATTAAAAGAAGCTAATGGCTTCCTTTCCATGACGGAAACAACAGCGTTAACAAAAAGAGCAAATGGAATTTATGATAAATCAGTTGTCTTAGAGAAAAAGAGAAGAATCTCTAATTCTGAAAAAATCGATAAAGTTCTACTTCACTGGTTTGCCGGTCCGATTATACTTTTTTTTACAATGGTACTTGTATTCCAGTCAATATTCAGTTGGTCAGAGCCATTGATGGATATGGTTGATAGTTTCTTTGGAAGCTTGGCTGGATATGTGGAAGCTTCAATGGCTGTCGGCCCTTTACGATCTTTAATAACTGATGGTATTATTGGTGGTGTTGGTTCTGTTTTAATATTCTTACCTCAAATTATTGTTCTCTTTCTATTTATTGCTATTCTTGAGGATTCCGGCTATATGTCGCGAGCTGCATTTTTGGTAGATAGATTATTCAAATGGTGCGGACTTTCCGGCAAATCTTTTATACCGATGTTATCATCTTTTGCCTGTGCTATTCCCGGGATATTAGCTACTCGTACAATCGAAAACCGCAAACACAGGTTTATTACTATAATGGTTGCTCCTTTGATGACTTGCTCAGCAAGGCTTCCTGTCTATGCTATAATGATTGCAGCTTTTATTCCCCATAAAATTTATTTAGGCTTTTTAAATCTTCAGGGGATAGTATTGACACTTTTGTATTTACTGGGAATATTTGTTGCTATTATCGTGTCGTATATTCTCAAAAAAATAGTATTTAAAGCAGAAACCGGGACTTTTTTTATGGAGTTTCCATCATACAAAGTTCCTATGTTTCGTTCAGTATTTATCAGGCTTTTAAATAGGGCTAAGTCATTTGTACTAAGAGCAGGCACAGTTATTATGGCAATTACAATTATTATATGGGCATTGGGATATTTCCCGCGCGATAAGGAAATAATTAATGATTATGCTAATAGAGCCGCAAAGGTTGAGAACGATTACAACACTGCTATTTTAAATTTTAATTCTATTTTAGATGATTATAAAGCTGATATGAATAATCAGACACTTGCAGAAATCACTGAAATCGATCTGCAATTTGCTAAAGCAGCTTCAATTGAAGAATTCAAAACTTTAACAGAGAGTCTTATAGCACAAAATCCAGATTTATCCAGCCCTATAGGTCTAATAAGTAATATCCACATGCAGACAATTATCACTAACGATAAATTAACCAAGTTGAATAATGATGAGCAGGGAGAGCATCTTAGGAATTCATATTTTGCCAGTATTGGTAAAGTTATTGAACCTGTTTTTTATCCTTTGGGATGGGATTGGAAAATAACTATGGCTACTTTAGCCGCTTTCCCTGCCCGAGAAGTTATCATTGCTACTATTGGAACAATTTATAATCTGGGGGGAGATGTCAACGAGGAATCTACTTCATTAGTTGAAAAAATGCGAC
>DAOWMZ010000154.1 GCA_030642845.1 Candidatus Zixiibacteriota bacterium | reverse complement strand
TTGTTTTATTTCAATCTGATCAACAATTGATTTATCACTCTATTTATTATATATTCCCATTAGGAATTTAATTTGCAGGAGTGAGCTTTGTCAAAATTACTGATCATTACGATTCTTTTTCATCTTTTATATATACCTGTATTCTCTCAGGATATTAGCAGGCTGCAAGATGATAGAATATTTGCAGATGAAATCCTGATGTCATCATCTTCGGTTCGCTCCAATGGTATGGGTATGATGGGTGTAATGATGACGGATGAAAAATCGTTTTATTATAATCCGGCTTCACTTGGTTTTATGGATAACGAATATTTCTCATCAACAATATACTTAAAAAAGACCAGAGTTAGTGAATTGGGACCATCAAGATTTTATCCTGACGAAAGAAATATTACCGGCTACCCATATCTAAATGATGTCAGTTTCAGTATGAATTTAAAAAGATTTCCATTATTGGAGGATTCTCGATTTAATATTGGGTTAGGATATATAAGACACTCATTAGCATTGGATGGTGATGTAATACTTGATGAATCTGGAGATACCAGTCAAAACGAGACGGAACTGATAACTGGTGGGGATAATTTTGATGACCAAGTTAATATCTATTCAATTGGAATGAGTTATAAATCAATAATTGATATCGGTATCGGAATTAGTTACAAAAATACAAACTTCAAACTTAATCACTCAAAACATACTTCTGACCTATTTGATATTGGACTTTTATTACAAGTTCCTCTGGATAGGCTGACATCAGCAATTATTGGAAACACTGATGGACAGTTTGTATCGAATTTATCATTGGGAATATCTATCGTTAATATGGGTAGTGATTTAATAATTGATGATAATACATATGCCTCTCCCCAATACAGTAGTTTTGGAGTAGGGCTTGATATGGCTATAGTCAGGAATAATATTAAAATTGCCTTTATCTATCCTGCTGTTCAATATGACTTTCTCTCTTTTAAGGATAATGCAGATATTACTCGATTGGGATTAGAATTCGGAATTTATGAAATTGTTTATTTAAGAACCGGCTGGATTAGTAGTCAGGATTACCCGTATTCACTCTCCCGTGAAGCATGGTCTGAATTTGAGTTGCCCCGTGAGCCGGGTGATGTTGATATTTCTGATAATTCTTACAGTACTACAGGATTCAGTATTTCCAGTAAGGGAATAAAATATTTGCTGTTTGGTTCAACCATTAATAATAACCGTAATGATGGATTTGCTACTTATCTTTTGAAGAATCTAAATCTTGAATTTCAATTTGCCAGCTATAAAGTACCCGGTAATCATGGTAAAAAGAATAAATTCTATAGCCTGCAATTAACTTTATAGAATAATAATTCTGCAATTTAATACATAATTTCACTCTCATTTCATATTTATGCACTATTTTGCCAGCCATATAGTGGCTTTTATTAGGGTGAAATGACTCTGCTTTAAGTGTCGTATATCCCTTAACCACAACAATTTAACGCTAATATTGTAGTAATTCTCTCCCTAATTTCCAGATCAGGCACAGCCTCTGCATTAGGGAATATCATGAATAACGAATTAGGAGGCAGCATGATCGAGGGTAGATTTCATCGAGGTTTTTCTCCAGAACGTTTAGCCGCATCTAAAGAGCCCAAAGTACGCAAGGATGACAAAGGGTACTTCATAATGTCCCTTTCAGAGAAATCCAAAGTTTATTTTGATGATTATTACAAGTTTCTTGAAAAGACCTACTCCAAAGCCAAAGCAGAGCGTTCTCATCTGAATGAGAAATTGTTTACCACTCCGACTGAAAATATTGAAACTCTCTCATATTACAGGGCCAGAGGTGTTATCGTAGATATTCTGATTAAAACTATAATTCGCTTTTACACCGATGGTGCTAATCTTGGAATTATTATGACTCCCTGGTGTTTTGGAACGGTAATGCTTGAGAAAATAGAAGTTTACCGTAACCGAATCAGTAAAGGGGAAGTCGAAGACAGCAATATCCCGGAATATCCCTACTATGTAATCAGGTATATTGATGAGACCTACAAAACCACTTTGCTTGAGATGTTTGATTTTCCGGAAAAGGCTTTCCAGATGCGCTGGCAGTATTCTGAATTGCTAAAGAGATACTCAAGGATTTTAAACGATATAACTTCATCGCTTAACTCGGTTTTAGTAACTATTAAAAATTATGGTGCCTAACTATAAGATTTGACCTTTTTCATACCCTCCTGCTGAGCCCTTCTGTCAAAAAATGACAGGAGGGCTTTTTTTTTAATATCAAATCAATATCTGCCGATAATTATGGATATACCCTTATTAAATTTTTTATGGAAAATAGGGTAATAATTTTTTATTATTTACAAGGTAAGACAGATTTGAGTGATATAGATATCAAAACAGAAGCTAAAATCAAACATATTCCAATTCTTTTGGAGTCATTGCGGCTTGATTCTGTCCTTGATTTTGACCTGTATCTAAAAGTTGATAGCAATTTTATCTTATACCGATCAGCTGATCTTCCATTCAATGATTATACACGTAAGAATTTGATAGAAAACAACGTTTCCAAGCTTTATATTACAGATACCAGCAGAGGACGTTATCAGCAATATATTGAAAATAACCTGCCCAAAATCTTAAATGATCCGAATGTTCAGGAAGAAAAGAAAGCTAATATTCTCTACGAAACTTCTACCGAATTAGTCAGGGATGTTCTTGAGAATCCAACCTACGGTGAGAATATCCAGCGTTCAAAAGATCTCGTATCCAATAAGATTAATTATATTTTGCAGGGGCGGGATGCTTTTTTGAATTTGATGAAAATTACATCTTACGATTATTATCTCTATACTCACTCTGTCAATGTATGCACTTTCTCGATTGCCCTTGCTCAGCAGATGGGATTTAACGATGAAGAGTTTTTGCATGAATTGGGGATTGGAGCGTTGCTTCATGATGTTGGTAAATCAAAAATATCTGATAAAATAATTCGGAAACGTGGACCTTTGACCAATGCTGAATTTGAAATTATGAAGAATCATCCCCAGTGGGGAGTGGATTTATTAGTGGAAACAGATATTATCGCATCATCAAGTTATTATCCGGTACTTCAGCATCATGAACGAGGTGATCGCCGGGGTTATCCCCATGCATTAAAGCTCAGTGAGATGCATATTTATTCGCAAATTGTAGCTCTGTGTGATACTTTTGATGCTATGACTACGAATCGGGTATACAGGGTGGCAATAGATACTTTTTCTGCTCTCAGGGTTATCTATTCTCTTAAAGGTGCTTACGATGAAAAACTTATCCGTGCCTTCATCGAACTAATGGGTCCAACCGGATTAGTGAGATAGAAAATTAGATTATCCAATTAAACATGTTATAGTTTCGATAGTCGATGCCGTTGCTATTGTGGGCGGCAGATGTCCACATCTGCCCCTGACTAATCCGTCCATTCAAACTTTTTATCAATCTTAATTAATCCTTCTGCATCCATTAACCAATCCGATGCAGATGAATATTTCCAATCAGATGAGCTGCTAACAAGTCCAGCTTTAACCGGATTATTATGTATATATTCGAGTTTAACCTTAAATTGATGTTCAGAAACAATTATCAAATCATCAAACCTCTCAGTCCAAAACTTGAATTTACCTTTTGAACTTAATTTCTTAATATCATTTTCAGATAGAACCGATTTAATCTTTTTTGAACTTAAGATTTTAAAACTTTGTATAAATTTTGATAATAATTCAATTTCTTTGAACCCTAAAAGCATATGCAAATGAGTTGGCATTAAAACATAACCTACCATAGACACATCAATGTATATTAATGATTCATTTAACTGGTTTATTACTACTTCAGAAATCTTTTCATCCCGAAAAGCAGGAGTCCTGTTGTTTACCGTTGTGGTAATAAAGGCAAGTGAGCGTCCTTTTATTTTCAGTTTCCTTCGAATAACCATATATCTAATATATTATGGTACTTTATAAGGAAGTCAATGATTGATGTGATCTGCTACAAGGGCAGATGTGGACATCTGCCACTCACTGTACTAATAGAAAAAAAGTAGTCTTATCTTTTAGGGCAGAACTCTTTAGTTGTTTTGCCACAGGCATGGCCTGTTTTATGGCTGCTCACTTGAATATATCATTCTTATTTCATTTTGAATCCTATCTTATTACCTTTCATCCACCATGCTGGATTTGATAATAATAATTTCATACTTCGTCGGACTACTAATTATTGGTTGGAGTCGAAGAGGGCAGTCGGTTGATTCTTTCCTGGTTGCCGGTCGCAGTGGTTCAACCACAAAGATAACTCTTTCTTTAGTAGCAACTATTTTTGGGGCTTCATCAACTATTGGAATAATTGGGCTTGGTTACTCAAGAGGACTTACCGGAGCATGGTGGGCGTTGATTGGCGGGATTGCATTAATACCTTTTGGTCTGTTTTTAGCTGGTAAAGTAAGAAATCTTGGTGTTGTCACTTTACCAGACATTCTAAAAAATGCCTATGGAGACAAAGTCTCTATTCCGGCTGGATTGATGATCTCAATCGCCTGGTGCGGAGTAATTGCTGCCCAGTTGATAGCAGGGGGGAGATTGATAAGTGAAGTTTTTGCATTTGATTTTCAACTATCTCTAATAATTATTACTTTAATATTTATTATTTATACTTTTTGGGGAGGTCAGCTTTCGGTTGTTAAAACCGATTCATGGCAATTTGGTCTTTTCATTGTTGGAGTAATCGTAGTTGGTCTTTTTTTGATATTCGATAACAGTTCTCAAGTATCTATATGGTCATCAATTCCATCTGAGAAGTTAAGCTTCCCTGTGTCTGAACAATTTGGCTGGTATGAGTTATTGGTATTTTATCCATTAATAGTAGGGCTGCCATATTTGGCCGGTCCGGATATTTATTCAAGAGCACTTTGCGCCAGGGATAATATAGTTGCAAAAAGATCATCATTGATAGCATCAGTTGTTGTTATATTCTTATCATTAGTATTAGCAATGATAGGGCTTTTAGCTTTTGTGAAATTCCCTGGATTAAATCCTGAGTTGGCGTTGCCAAAAACATTAAGTGAATTGATTCCTACTGGATTGAAAGGAATAATTACAGTCGGATTTTTGGGAGCAATTATGTCCTCGGCTGACACCTGTCTGATATCTGCATCAACGATTCTTTCCCGTAATCTGATTTCTCCCCTGTTTAAATTATCAGAGGAAAAAGAGATTGTTAATACAAAAATCGGGATAATAATAATAGGATCAGTTTCACTGCTGATAGCATCGCAGGAGCAGGGAATTATAGCTTCACTTCTTTTGGGATACACTGTTTTTGTCGGGGGAGTGGTTTTGCCTACGCTTGGGAGTTTTTATAAAGAGAGATTTCATCTCACTTCAACAGGGGCGATGTGGGCAATAATTGTTGGGGGAGGATTTGCTATACTTGGCAAGATCGCTGATGGAATTATTCTCAAATCAGTCTTTACAGAAAAAGGAATAATATTTCTGCAATCTGTATTGGGACCAATGGCGTTGAGCATTTTGCCGTTGGTGTTGTCGTTGTTGGTTTTAATAATTGTTAGCAGGATGACTTATAAAAAGTAAACACACCTTGTATGCGCAGAACTCTTAAATTGT
>DAOWMZ010000267.1 GCA_030642845.1 Candidatus Zixiibacteriota bacterium | reverse complement strand
TATTTACTAACCTATATAGTCTTATCAAAAATAAATGTCAATGTAATAGAATTGTGAACAAATCAAATATTTTTGCATTATATTAATTTATTCCTATTAAGTTTACGTTATATTATATATACAATTGTAATTAATTTTGGATTAAGAATGAACGAGACTTATGTACAACAAAGATGGTAAAAAAAGAGGTCACGCTATTGCTTTGTTTTCTGGTGGACTTGACTCTGCCCTTGCAATACTAATGATCCTTCAGCAAAATATCGAAGTAACCGCTATAACCTTTATGACTCATTTTGGATGTGATTTGGGCGACCGTTCGTCATGCGGTTCAAACCCTTACCCGGCTGCTGAAAAATTCGGATTTAATGTCAAGCTGATGCACCTGGGACAGAAATTTGTCGATCTCGTTCTGAATCCCCAATATGGACGCGGCAAAAATATGAACATCTGTATTGATTGTCGTATTCTCATGCTAAAAGAAGCCAAAGAGCTGATGGAAATGGTAAACGCAGATTTTATCATTACCGGAGAAGTAATGGGTCAAAGACCAATGTCACAGGTAAAAGATAAACTGTTTCTGGTCCAGAATCAGGCTGGTTTAAAAGGAAAACTCCTGAGACCATTATCAGCAAAACTTCTCCCCCCGACTCAAGCTGAAATTGATGGATTAGTGGATCGGGAATTATTAGAGGGAATATCAGGCCGGAGCCGCAAGCGTCAGTTAGAATTAGCAAAAAAATTCAATCTTGAAGATTACCCAAATCCGGCATCCGGCTGCCTGTTGACAGACAGTGGATATTCGAACAGACTTCATGATCTGATACAACATAGTGAACAAATTAATTTTGATGATCTTAATCTTCTCCGGGCAGGTCGTCATTTCAGATTAAACCCTGATGTTAAAATAGTTGTAGGACGAGATGAGCAGGACAACAATGCCATTTTAGCCTGCAAGCAATCACATCATTATGAATTGGAAGTACTTGATGTCGGATCACCGGTAACACTGATAATCGGAAACCCAACGGAAAATGACTTTCAATTTGCAGGTGCAATTTCTGCCAGATACACCTCAGCTCGTAAAGAACCAATAGTAAAGGTTAGAATCACCAATGAGGAAAAATCTGAGTTGATTAGTGTTAAACCTGCAGATGATAGTTTGATTGATAAAATAATTCTCAGATAAAATGAAAAAGGTCTCAACTTTAGTTGAGACCTCTCTCTCCTCACCAACCGGAGAATTATTTTTTAAGCAGTCTAACCGCCAAGAAAACCACTTAATATTTTTAAAGTGACAAGTTGCGGGGATGCCAACTTTATTTTTTTTATCTCCGACACTAAACATATTAACAAATAGTGTGCCAAATATAAAGGCGTATCACTTTATGTTGTAGGACAACAACTTACATAACAAGCCACATAAGCAACAGCCTTACAATCACTATCTAAACGCAGTTCCTGCAGTAATTTCAGCGCAGAATATATGTCAGCGCAGAAGACCTTGTCTAATATATACATTTTAAATTGATTATTATATTGGAAGAAAGCAAAAAAGGAAGCCCATTCTGTGGCTAACAGCATGGGCTTTCGTCGACGAAAGTAATTTAGAACAAATTTGCTTTGCTTCAACACATTTTAAACAGCAAATTTATTTACTTTACCATTACCATCTTTTTGGTTTCAGCAAAGTCTCCAGCACTCAAGCGGTAGAAATAAATACCACTTGAAATTGAAGATCCATCAAACTCAACAGTGTGTATACCGGCTTCCATCTCCTGATCAACCAAAGATACAACTCTTTGACCGAGCACATTATATACTTCGAGAGTAACATGTGATGCTTTGGGAACATCAAAAGAAATGTTTGTGGATGGGTTGAACGGATTCGGATAATTCTGACTCAAACCATATGAGGTCGGAAGACCGTTGGCTGGAGCAACATCCGAAAGAGCAACCGTTACTGTCGGGAAATCTACTCTTTCCAAACGAGTGCCTACAACTCCGTTGTCACCAACTTCATGATAGACAAATGCCAGGAAATGTCCGGGGTTTTCAGTTACATTCTCTGTGAGTGTGATTTCATTTACATTGGGATCATCAATTTCGAAAACCAAATTTGCAACAGCACCGGTTCCAGCTTCCAGATCCGGTTTCGGATTAGCGGAAAGCTGTGGTATCAGACCGATAACAACAGTCTGCTCTTCAGTGTTGATGTTAAAGATCTTCAAATCAAAATAGTCTGTGCGCGTATTTTCGAAAGTTACATCCTTAAGTGTTACCCCCTCCGAATATTTCAGAGGAATATCAAGAGCCGTTAAATTGCTTTCATTAGATATTACCAATGGAACAATTATTGTATTGACTTCTGTTGACATTACTTTACCAGCAACAAAATTATTGGCTGCTGCAAATATAAGTGATGGGGCCATAAGGATGGCAACTACGATCACCAATGTGCTTAAGCGTCTCATCAAGGTTCACCTCCTCGGGCTGTGGTTGATTCTTTGACCTGGCTGACATTAAAATCCAATTTTGTCAACCAGACTTTTTTTAGTTCATCCGTAAAAACGAAATTTTTTATTAGCCTTATTATCTTTCTAAATACAATCAAAAAGATATATCTTTGTGGGGATCTACCTAAATGTATAATAGTTTGTCTTTTTTGTCAAGTTCTTTATCACATTGTAGAAAGCAAAGCTGTTTAAGAACTTATTTGTCACCCTATGTTTTAATACACTACACTATACTATTAGTTCCACTATTTCTATATAAAAATACAAATAAGTTTCGGAAAAGTTTTCCGCATTTCATGAATAATTTAATTATTTTTTAGCGCAGGAAATGCGATGCGAGGCTCTCGACATGCGGTCTAAATCTTCAATAGTTATATTATACTAAAAACTTGACTTACCAACAACTTAACCTAACTTATGGTAATCATAAAACGTCACTCAATAATCCGGAGGTGAAATGGATAAACCGGGGAATTCTGAAAATACTTTTAAACCCCTTATTCCAGCAAACATACTGATACCGGAAGTTACTTGGAAAGCTATAATCCTTGGGGCAATAATCTCAGTTGTATTTGGTGTAGCCAATGCCTATCTCGGACTAAAATTGGGCATGACCGTTTCGGCATCAATTCCTGCTGCGGTAATATCTATGGCAGTATTAAGAATATTCTTCAAAAAATCTACCGTTCTTGAAAACAATATTGTCCAGACGATTGGCTCAGCCGGTGAATCATTGGCAGCGGGCATCATTTTTACTATCCCTGCTTTTTTCATCTGGTCGGCTAACATGGAGATCACAGCTTCCGGATATGTCCACGAAGTAACCAAGGGTCAGATATTCTGGCTCTCCATTCTCGGTGGCTCTTTGGGTATCCTTCTTATGATTCCGCTTAGAAAATATTTAGTAGAAAAAGAACATAAGAATCTGAGATTCCCCGAAGGAACGGCCTGTGCTGAAATAATTGTAGCCGGTGATGAAGGAGGTGACAAAGCCAAACTGGTTTTTGCCGGAATTGGAATTGGCTCATTATTTACTATAGGTATGGAGACAATACGCGGCTGGACTGAATTCGTTGATTATCATTTTAAGAGTTTCTTAAAAGGCGGGACTATCGGTATTGACTGCACACCGGCTCTACTTGGAGTAGGATATATTATTGGTCCCCGCATTGCAGCGTTAATGATGGGAGGAGCTGTTCTTGGTTATCTCGGAATTGGTCCGCTTATAATGTTTATCGGAGAACAGATTCCCAACACTATCATTGCCCCAGGAACAATCCCTATAATTGATATGGATCCTCCTGAATTAAGAAATTCTTATATCAAGTATCTCGGTGTTGGTGCTGTAGCTTTAGGCGGGTTTGTAAGTCTGTTGAAATCATTCCCTGTTATTTTCTCATCATTCAGT
>DAOWMZ010000232.1 GCA_030642845.1 Candidatus Zixiibacteriota bacterium | reverse complement strand
CTTTTTCTTTTTTCTTTGTCATATCTACATACCTACTGGTCAGTATCTATAACATTTTATCGAAATAAGTCAAGAATAGTTTCAAATATTTTTGATTAAAGCCACTTTTTTTTGCGGAAAAAGATAATCAGTCCGATAACAATGACTAACATCACTGATAGTGCAGAAATATATCCGTATTTCATGTCAAGTTCTGGCATAAATTCAAAGTTCATCCCCCATAACCCGACCAAAAATGTAGGTGGTATAAAAAGGACCGTAAAAATAGTCAGAACTTTAATGATCTCATTGGTTTTAGTTGAAACCGATGAATAATAGATTTCCAAGGAAGAATTTAAAATTTCCCGATGAAAATTAGCTATATCATCAATTCGAGCAAGGTGGTCATAGATATCAGAGAAATATCTCGCCGTTTTGTCTGAAATCTGGTTGAATTTTTCTTTTTTAAACCTTAGGATTACTTCTTTTTGAGGTAGTACAATTCGCCTGAGATGAACAATATCGCGGCGTAGTGTAAAAATAGAAGTAAGTGTTTCAGAATCCAGACCTCCCTCAAGGACATCATCCTCAACCTGATCTACCTCATATTCCAGAATATCCAGCGTTGAATTATAATTATCCACTATCGTGTCAATCACTGCATGGAAAAGAAAATCGACTCCTCGTATCATCAGGCGTTCATCCCTTTCAGCCCTGTGATATAAATAATCAAAGATGCGGTGGTCATCATAGTGGATAGTGACAAGCGTATTATCTTTAAGGAAAAGGTCTATCTCCCCTATTTTTAACCCCTCTTCCCGGCCAATGTAATCTACAATCTGAAAAACAAGAAATATATATGAATCATAATCATCAATTTTTGTACGGGGTTTTTCAGAAAGGACATCTTCGATAGCTAAGGGATGGAATTTAAAATCATGGGTTAGAACAAAAGATTCCTCATCGGTCGGTTTGCACATATCGACCCACAATAGTGTATCTTTATTCTCGGCAAGTCGATCAAAATCCTTAATCCCCTCCATGACCTTGACATCACTTCCCGGGATGTATAGAAATGATTTAATCATACTTTTTCCTTCTTATCAATCAGGGCTCCCTCTTCATCAACGTGCTCAAGGATTGTCTCTTCTTCATGTAGTGACTTAATATCTTTAATAGACACTTTTTCCATTCTGAAAAACGCCATTCCCAAAATATACATAGGGATAAGATCAATAAAATGAAGCGCCAAAGCAAACATAACTGCATCAGAACGACCAATCGAAAAAGCAGTAAGAGATGTACTCACTGCTACTTCAAAAGTCCCGGCATTCCCCGGGGTTATCGGGACCAACAGGGCTATAGTATTAATAATCATTACAGCGGCAGCCGCCCCCAAAGGGAGTCCGAAACCAAAGGATCTAAAGAGAAAAAAGACTACAAGCATGTGGGCTGTCCAGAATAAAAGCGATATCAACAATGATCCAGCCAGATGCTTGCTGGAACGAAGAAGTTCAATTCCCTTAGTAAAAGAACGGATAAATTTCTTAACTCCTATATAAAAACCGGGCCATCTCTCACGGCAAATTCTTCTCCCAAAATCTTCAAGAGTTTTATGGTAACGAAGGAACAGATATAAACCGGCTAATAATGTTATGGTAACAATAGCGATAATCCAACTTACCGATCTGTATTTTTCTGGAAAAGCAAAAGCAAACGATGTTAAAAACAGGAAAAATACGAGAGTAATGGCATCAAACAAAATTTCAAGAACTATTGTAGAAAAGATAAATGTCTTGCGAAGTTTCTCCTTTTTGGAGAATAGAAACATTCGTCCTACCTGACCGGTAAGTGCCGGCATAAGGATATTAAGAACCTGTCCGGCTGAATATAGAGTAATACTGCGAACCAAAGGAATATTTTTCTGGGGATTTATCATAATCTTCCAGCGGACTGCTTTGAGGATGATAAACACAAATGAACTTAAAAGAGATAATATCAGATAGACCAGGTCAACCCTGAAATACAATGACTTAATTTCCTCAAAAGTGACATCTTTTACACAAAAAGCCAAAAGAGCAATGGCAATTAATGTACCAAAAAAAATTTTTTTCTTCCAAATCATAGTTTTACTTAAGTTACATATTATCTGACAACAAAAAAATAAGATAGAATTTGAGTTGAAGAGAGTCAATAAAATTAAAAAAGGATAATAAGATAGGTAGGTTATATCTCAATTAGGAGATCTTTTTGTATCCAACCCCTTCTTTTGTTCTCAAAAAGGACATTATAATAGTCGCCGGATTCATTAAGAATTTCAACTATAAGCCCGGGAGCACCACGGAATTCAACATCTGAATTAGCCACCGGTCCGTTTAAAACAGACGATTCTTTGGCAATAATTACAGCTCGACGGGTTAAATAATCATTTCTATATTTAAATGTTGTCAGGCCGGAGAATGTTACAAATACTATCAAGAAAACAGTTGTCGAAATCCTGAGAATGGAATTCCTTACCCCCAAACCAAGCCGTAATATTAACAACAGGCAGAATATTATAAATATCAGAGATGAAATCCAGGCCAAAACATTTAACTGATAAGATCCAACTATCGATTCCATAAAAGTGTTTATAGGATTGAGTTGCACGCCCTCCATCTGCACCTGGGTAAATTGCTTCGTAAATTCAATATTATGGATTAAATCCTCATCAGTTGGGTTAAGTCGTTTTGCACGTTGATAATTGAGAACAGCCTGCCCCAGGTCACCTTTTTTAAAATAAGCATTTCCGAGATTGTAATATAATGCGGCTGACTCTATCCTCTCGGATAGAATAGACTCGTATAATTCTATAGCGTTATCATATTCTTTGTTCTCAAAGAAATTATTAGCCTGTTCAAATTTTTCAACATTTGCAAACAAATTACTCGATGTTAGTAATAACAGTAATGAAAATAGTATTAAGAACAGACTACGCAAACTGCACCCCCTCTAACTTGATCATAAGTTGTTCGGTAGTTGTTAAAACATTATCAATATCATTTTGGGTAATTGATGAGGGGGCAAAACGAGCAAAATCACACTTTTGAAGTGTATTGGAGATACCTTTTATTAGATCATCATTTGCCGATTTGTTTTGTAACAGCTCTTTAATTTGATCAGTTGTCAATCCGTGCGGAGAAATATTTAATTTATCAGCAATATATGAAGTTAAAGCAATATGTATCTCTCCAAAAAATTCAATTCCTTTATCAGGATTCGCCAGAGACCTGGCTTTTGTTAATCTTTTTTTAGCAATCTTTCCTGCCTGACGAGCACGAGCAAAGCTGATATCAGATGTGTATTTTTCCTGACGTTTGCGATAAATTACAAACCCTAACAAAGTTAATATTGGCAGACCATTTACAACCAGATACAGCGGAGTTTCGATTACAAGAAATTCTTTGGGCATTAAGTCACCAATTTCATCTTTGATATAACGTATATCACGAGCATTACTCCCTACTATTAGATCAGGATTAGAGTAAGGTAAATTTGGAGAATCAACATAACCTTCCGGTTTGATAACTCTCAATGAAATTGATTTTGTAGCTATTGTTTTATATTTATTAGTTGCCGGATCAAAATAATTATAGGAGATGGACGGGATTTCAAGTTCTCCAGGATGTTTAGGGATAAAAACCTCTTCATATATTTTGGTCCCCCCTATTTTCTCTTTTACTTTAGTAACATTTTCATTTGTAGAAGCTCGATAGATCCTAAAGTCATCCAGTTCCGGCATAATTGGTTCGGCCGCTGATTTTATATTTCCGGTTCCACTGATTTTAATAGTTAATGATACCGGTTGATTCACCTCGACTTCTTTTTTATCAACAGAAGCTTCGATTCTAAACTTTCCAATACTGCCTGTAAATTCTTCAGGTTTGCCTTTATCGGGAAGTTTTTTAACATTGATCCTTATAGGAGTACTGCTGACAGCTACTTCTTTACCCGTATTAAAAAAATCACTGAACATTCCGAATGGATCTCTCTGCTGTTTTCCCCCGGCTACAGTCAACCTGATAGTAGCCCGTCCGATAGTCAAGTCACCTGTTTGAGTTGCAAACAGTGCATATTTTCGTTCAATAACTTTGTATTTTCGGTTATTTATAATTTGTCGGTAGGGTGCTTTGTTACCCATTAGTTCGGTCCAGAAGCCGGTGGTTGTCGGTTCTGACAATTCCGGACTGCCATAATACTGAACGGCGATATAAAATTTAAGTGTTAGTGTGACCTGCTCATTAACATATGGATTCTTATTATCAACTACCGCCTTAAGAAAATAATCTTTTCCCTTCCCACTATTCTGATCGGTAGCTTGTTCTTCGGTTTGGCGCG
>DAOWMZ010000269.1 GCA_030642845.1 Candidatus Zixiibacteriota bacterium | reverse complement strand
CATCAGCATTTACTGAGATTGATTCTGCACCCTCATAATTTATCTTTATCTGTGAAAAATCAGCACCGGGAGAGATAATAAAATCATATTCCATATGAGTGCCATTACCATAATATTTAAGATCAATACCATCATAAATATCTTCATAGATTATGGCGTTATAATTAGGCACATTAGTGTGCCACTTATTAGGATCATTTCCAATGAAGTAATTACACTTATACTCCATCTCTTCAAAACCAAACATTCTAGTATTGGGATTAGAATCAACGAAGTTGGCCTTGATTGCGATTGATTCGATGCTGTCAATTTGATTACCTTCTTCAAGGGCAGATGTGAACATCTGCCGCTCACCATGTATAAGATTCATTGGATCATCAAGATTTTCATCATTTTTCGGAATACTTCTTGTGAATTGATAAACCGTACCATCCTTGGTGAACCACATTGTGGCACCACCAGCATGGGCTTTATAAAGTACCTGCTCATCCCACTGCCCTTGATTCTCCGTGAACGCCAATGGCATGGATGTTAGATTTTTTGTGACTGAAATTGTTTGGTCATTAGCATTGGATGAAATAGCAATACTAAGTAATAAAATTGCTAAGAGATGGATATAACGAAGCTTCATGTAATTACTCCTCCTGCAAGGGTGTAGAAAACAATATCGCCTGATTTGTTAAAATATACTATAAAATCAATGATTTGTCAATTTTTCCCACTTCAATACAAATTGACAAGAGGGTAAAACTTCGCAATATTCACACAATGTTTATCGATTATGTTGAAATTAATATTAAAGCTGGCAACGGCGGTAATGGCTGTGTCGCTTTTCACACCGAGAAATTTATCCCCAAAGGTGGACCTGATGGTGGTGATGGCGGTCGAGGGGGAAGTATTGTAGGTATTGCAGATCCGCAACTTACAACTCTTCTGGATTATAGATATAAAAAACATATCAAAGCCATCAATGGTCGTCCCGGCGAAGGAAGATTACGTTCCGGCAAATCAGGGAAAGATTTAGAAATCCGTATCCCTGTTGGAACACTCATAAAAGATCTGGAAACTAACGAATTGATTGCTGATTTCGATGAACCTGACAAAAGGATCGTTTTGGCCAAGGGTGGTCGAGGCGGATGGGGTAACGATCATTTCAAATCAGCTACCAACCAGGCTCCAAGAATCGCCAAACCGGGACAAAAGGGTGTTGAGAAACGTATTTCATTAGAACTGAAACTTTTGGCTGATGTGGGACTGGTGGGGTTGCCCAATGCAGGCAAATCAACAATTCTGGCAGCCTATTCAGCAGCTCGCCCCAAAATTGCTGACTACCCTTTCACTACTCTGATCCCCAATCTTGGCATTGTAAAACTTCATGACTATAAATCATGTGTAATGGCTGATATTCCGGGGCTTATCAAAGGAGCCGCCGAAGGAAAAGGATTGGGGCATCAATTTCTAAAACATGTTCAACGTACTCGATTAATTGTTTATATTATTGATGTCAATGATGTGTTGATCAACGAATCGCTTGAAACTTTAAAGCAGGAACTAAAGGACTTTGATCCCGATCTGTTAAAAAGACCATCATTGATTGTTATTACCAAACTTGATACGGTTAGCAATGATGATATAAAAGTGATTTCTAAAGACTGGCCTAATGATTATATTATGATATCGGCAGTAACCGGGTTTGGGGCGGATAAATTCCTGAATGCAGTAGAAAGTGTTCTTTATGGACGGTAAAAGAAAAGAAAAGTTAATTCAAACTATTGCCCTGCTAAAAGTACCCGGGATAGGTCCGACACGGTATAAAAATCTTATCAATGCTTTTGGTTCAATAGCTGATATTCTAAAAGCCCCTCTTTCTGAACTTGAACATGTCAGGGAATTTTCCCGTTCTCAAGCATCGCAGTTGCAACAATCATACGATGAAACCAAAGCCGAAGTAATTTCTCATCAAATTGGAAATTTAAAATGGGAATTTCATTTTTCAGACGATGAAGAATATCCTAAGTTACTTAAAAATATACACCACACTCCCCCAATATTATTCCATATAGGACAACCGATCGACAATAATGATCGTATGATTGCTATTGTCGGCACACGCCGCCCTACCGATGCTGGTCGTCAGATGGCTTTTCAACTTGCTAAATCTTTGGCATCGGATGGCATTGTAGTCGTTTCCGGAATGGCTGAAGGTATAGACTCTTCAGCTCATGCCGGTGCACTGGAAGCCGGAGGAAAAACAATTGCAATCTGGGGGAGTTCGCTTGACTATGTCTTTCCAGCATCAAATAAATCTCTGGCTGAAAGAATTAAAGAATCGGGAACAATTATTTCTGAATATTTCCCCGGAACAAGGCCGGATAAAGCTACTTTTCCAGCGAGAAATCGTATAATTTCCGGGATGTCTGAGGGCGTAATTGTTGTTGAAGCCGGTCAGAAATCAGGCGCACTGATTACTGCCTCATTGGCTTTAGAGCAGGGTCGGGAAGTTTTCGCTGTCCCCGGTTCTCCCATTTCAAAAGCAAGTATAGGAACAAATCAATTGATAAAAGATGGAGCATCGCTGGTTACTTCGGTTGAAGATATTTATACTGCTCTTCCCACACTAAAAGGGACAGTAATTTCGAAAAAATTTGTTAAGCCGCCTGATATGACTGAAGTTGAAGAACAACTGTTCAAACTAATTTCATCTGAACCAATACAGTTAGACCAATTATCCAGAACGACTAACCTTTCAATTGGCGAATTAGCCCAATTACTACTCACACTTGAGTTAAAAGGGATTGTTCGTGAAATTTCCGGAAAGAGATTCGTGTTATCTGAAGAATTTACATCATGCTAAAGAAAACCGCTACAATAATAAATAAACTCGGTCTCCATGCTCGCCCTTCGGCCGCTCTGGTCAGCATAACTTCAAGATTTGAGTCCGAAGTCCTCATTAGTAAAGACAGCCATCCTATTAACGGCAAGTCGATTATGGGAGTTATGACCCTTGCCGCAGAAAAAGGCTCAGTGTTAACAATTGAAATCATAGGCCCTGACGAAAATGAAGCTATGGAGGCTATTCTCGAGATTATTAACTCCGGTTTCGGCGAATAGGGCTGATATTCCACTTGCCTTTCCATAACAACTTCACTTATACTTTAAAACTTATTTAGATTGGAGAAATGTGTCATTTTGAGCGGTAAAAAGAAAATTATCAAAGGGATCTCAATTTCCAGCGGAATCGTGATGGGAACTGCTCATGTAGTTCTGCCCGGTGATTTTAAAATTACCCATCAAAAGATTGCCGTCTCCAAAATCAATAAAGAGACCGAACTTCTCGAAAAAGCAGTAGAAAACACAATCAAAGAACTGCAATCAATTCGGGAATCAGCTCTTCGCAAAGCCGGTGGTCCGGTAGCCAAGATATTTGATGCCCAACTTCTTATTGCTGGGGATTATGAGTTTTTAAACAGCGTTAAAAAGAAAATCCGTGAAAAAAGATTTAATGCTGCCTATGCATACAGTACCGCTATTGATGAGGCTACTATTCACTTAAAAAAATCAACTGATTTATATATGCAGCAGATGACTATTGATATCGAAGCTGTTGCCAGTAAAGTGCTTCACAATTTGACCGGTGGGAAAACCAAATCTCTGCGTTTACCTCCAAAAACAATTGTGGTAGGAAAAATATTTTCGCCCAATGATATTATTACCTACCATGATCTTAAGTCTGTCGGTTTCGTTACTGCCGAGGGTGGGGCGGATTCGCATATGTCGTTGATTGCTCGATCATTTTCTCTTCCGGTAGTGCTAGCTGAGCAGGGGTGGAAAGATATTAAAGACAACTGCCGTCTTATTCTTGATGGATCTGCAGGTGAAAT
>DAOWMZ010000225.1 GCA_030642845.1 Candidatus Zixiibacteriota bacterium | reverse complement strand
ATTTGTCCGAATTGGTAGTCAATTCTGTAACCTTCCCCTTTTACAAGTTGTTTGCCATTAACCGTAACCTTCTCTGACCCTTCGATAATATTCATTCTTCCCAAACGAATTTGATTACTACGAGTTTTCGTAAATACTTTCATAAAGTATTTACTGGCAGTACCCCTGTCAGTGCCATTTGCAGAAGCATCGTAGATTAATGGAACTTTATCTTCCAGAGGAGATGTTTCACCTGCATCCACTTTAAATGTACGATCAGTATCAAATGGTCTTCGTTCCGGGAAAATAATCAAACCCCAATCACGTCGATAAAGCTCAGTCTTAATATCAAGTTTTCCATCCGGTTTATTCTGATTATTACTATTCTCTAAATCCATTCCCAGAATTTCCATGTACTGCTGAGTACCATAAGTAGTGCTTACTTGTTCTGACAGAACATCAGATTGATCTTCAGCACCGTCTGCCCCCTTATAAATTTTTATGTCAAAGTCATCAAATTCCATACCCCTGCTGCCAATACTATAAAGATTACGCCACATTAGATTCCAGGTATGATATGTTGAGACAGCTGCTTCAGAATAAATTAACTTCAAACTAACAACGCTTGAATCAATATCGCCAACAGTGTAAGTACTGCCATCAGCTCTTTTTATCTCCATCCATACCCCTATGGCATCTTGATATCTGGATCTGTTGAAAACGATATAATGCTTGTTAGAATCCGGAATTGTAAAAAATTCATATTCATCCGGAGAAATCAAATCAACACCGTCAGTAACGCCGGTATAATTCTTATTTTCTGATTTCCCTATAGTTGTATCATTCGGGTCAACATAGAGTCGGGCGTATGTTGCTGTTGCGGGTCTTCCCGTCACAGATGGTCTAAGAGCTTGATAAGCATTTAATCTGATAACCTCATCACCATCATTAAAATATTCTGAATAGCCAAGATCAAAAATTCTTCTTTCTTCATATCTGTAATCTCTGATAATCTTGGCACTTTCTTCTCCGGTAGGAGTGATGCGTGCTGTTTCGGAGGAACCTTTCTCCTGCGAGGCAATACCAGTCAATCTAAGATGTCCAACTTGTGCTTCAGCTTTAATACCAAACAGACCCCTTATCTGGGATGAATAACCCACAAATCTTGTATTTGGCAGTTTCAGGTTGGTATTACCGGCTTCGATAACTTTCAGAATATCGTCATCATCCCCTTTATATCTAATCTGTAAACGGTTAGCCAGGGGGATGTCAGTCTGGCTGTCCTGTGAGACTTTAACTGTAATCTTACTTCCAATAGTACCGGTAATATCAAATTTGGAAAATTGATCCATATGAAGCGATGGGAACTTGCTCTGGTTGTAAAGAGTCGAACTTGAGCCATCAGTCCACTGGGAACGTCCTGAAAAAATAATTTTACGCCTGCCGCTGACTCTTAATCCGGCTCCCCCTTCACCGAATAAGCGATTGAGTCTGTCAGGCAAATCGAGAGAAATTCCAAGTCCGCCTTTGCGAATATTTCTTCCACCTTTATTAGCACCGGTTGATAATTGATGGAATTTTCTGGATCGGTTTTCTTTTAGTTTATAGGCCAGGTACTTATCAGCATCAACAGAAACCGGTACAAGAGAGAGAGTTTTACTACCTCTGCGGTAGTAATCGACATTAAATCTGAATGAGTTTGTTTCAAAAGTAGCATCCGGTTTATCTTTACTATATTTTATCATTTTTGGACGCCATTTAAGATTTGTAGATAAAGTCGGATAAATGCTCAATCCTAATGATACAGAATTTCTGATAGGGAGATCTTTATATGGAGAAACCTTCAAAGGAGGGTCATATAATGACATAGTAAAACCTGACGCACTATATGAGACAGTCCTTGCCATAATAATCAGGCAAATAGCGGTCAGGAAAACATAGATAAACTTTAATTTGTTTTTTTTCACAATTATAACCGTATATCGGTTCATTTTAATTATTTATAAAGGTGCTATAAGCGTCCTCCTGTTAGTTAAATTTCCCCAAACGGGTTACTTCTTCTTCGAGTTCGATTCCAAACTTATCAAATACTTTTTGCTTCAGCAGTTCCGCAAGTTTGCTAATATCCGCTGAAGTTGCATTTCCTGAATTTATAATCATATTAGCATGTTTGTCAAATATCTTTGCTCCCCCAACTGACATTTTTTTGGCTCCAATTTCCTCTAATAATTTACCAGCCGGCAGTTTGCCATATTTTGCCTTGTGATCCGGGATGTTTTTAAAAAAGCATCCGCAGGTCCGTTTATCAGGATGTTTATCACTTCGTAAAGCCAGAATTTCATCTATTTTAGATTTTATAGACTTTTTATCACCTTTTATTAATTTTAATCGGGCAGAAGTGATAATTTCCTTAGTCTTTTTCAAATATGAATCCCTATATCTGAATTGGCAATAATCCCTGTCAACTGTTCTGATATTTCCCTTTGGATCTACCAGTGTTACATCAGTAACAACATCTCCGATCTCTCCACCATAAGCACCGGCATTTCCATAGATAGCCCCACCGACTGTACCCCATATTCCTGTCGCAAACTCCAAGCCGGTTAATGAGTTATTCGATGTGTAATTGATCAAATCCATCAGATTAACACCGGCACCGCAGTTAATTGTATTGGAATCATCCAAACTCAAATTCATTATTTCTACTTTGATAATTAAGCCATCAAAACCATTATCAGAGATTAGAAGATTGGAACCGCCACCTATCAGGAAAAAATGGATTTTCAACTTTTGTGTCTCTTTGATGATGCGAACCATTTCATCTTCAGAATTAACCGAAATAAAATAGGCAGCCTTACCACCTGTTTTGAAACTGGTTAAAGGAGCCAAAGATTTGTCAAACTCAAGTCGCTCGCCAAAAGCGGAGATCATAGAAAACATTGAAATATTCGTTTTAAGTGACAGTTTATCAACCATTTCCATAAAATAAATATATTACTTTATGTTATTATACACAATAGTAATTTATATTTACAAGGTTACACCATACCGTCTTATTATTATACAAATTAAATGGTTATAGAACCGTTTATTCTGCAGGTTTTTCCTCGTCTTTTTCTTTATCTTTTTCATCTGTTTTTTCTTCAGATTCAGTCATTTTTTCGTCAACTTCGGGACTTTCTGTTTTATCATCCCCTTTTTTAGATTCATCAACATAATTCATTCGAAGTTCATAGAGAACATGACCCAATAATTTTGATTCTTCTTCGGAAAGATTTCCTTTGGTTTTAACTTCCAGCATACTGAGCATATCTATACTCGCTTTGGCCATCTCAATATCTCTTTCAATTTTCCCGGTAATAGGTGAGGCGACTTTTCCCATCTGCTGCATTGCCCCCATTTGAAGAGAAATAACCAAATGGGAAAACATTATATCATTTTTTTTATCATTTTCAGCCATCCTGATACTCCTAATAAATTAATTAAACAACTAATTATATTACATCAACCTCCGCCAAAAGCTATTTCTTTATTTTTGACAGTAGCATGTAAGTACTTATAAAGAATTATATATTCATTGTCAATGTTCTTGTAATTGTAGAAAAGATTCTCTAGAACCTCTCTTGACCCTTCCAACAAATCCTGGTCAGAAGATAAATGCACAGCTTTAAAAGCCGGTACACCCGATTGTTTTAAACCATAAATTTCACCCGGACCCCGAAGTTGAAGATCAGCTTCAGCAATCTCAAAGCCATCAGTAGTGTGGCTAAAATATTCAAGTCTCTTTTGGGCAATTTCAGATATTGGAGGATGGGCTATCGCAATCAGGGTTGACTGTTTTGATCCTCTTCCGATACGCCCTCTTAATTGATGTAACTGTGCCAGACCAAATCGTTCACAATGTTCAATAATCATTATCGTTGCATTGGGATTATCCAAACCGACTTCAATGACTGTTGTTGCTAACAATATATCAAGTTTTCCATCTCGAAATGATTCCAGAATCTGATCACGTTCTTTTGATTTAACCCGGCCGTGAACCACACCCACTTGAAGATTTTTGAAATATTTTTCAGAGAGTTCTATGTAAGCGTCTTCAACATTTTCAAGTTCCATTTTATCACTTTTTTCAATTAAAGGATAAATAATATAAACCTGTCCCCCTTTGGCAACTTCCTCGCAAACATACTGATATACCTTCTCCCTGACTCCCTGTGTGCGCCAGACAGTACGAACAGGTTTTCTACCCGGGGGGAGAGATTTTACTGTGGTTATATCCAGATCACCATATAGTGTCAATGCCAAAGTTCTGGGTATTGGCGTTGCAGTCATAACCAGAAGATCAGGGTTATCCCCTTTGGCATGAAGTTTCCCTCTTTGTTTAACACCAAAACGATGTTGCTCATCAATAACAACCAGACTCAGTTTTTTGAAAGT
>DAOWMZ010000237.1 GCA_030642845.1 Candidatus Zixiibacteriota bacterium | reverse complement strand
TGGGATCATCTTCGCGCATCAATGAATCGATATAATTAAAGGCTCTCCCTTTTTGAATAGCAGCAGCATAAATAACCGTAGCGGCAGTAATATTAGAGGATCGTTTTTGTTCAGAGAGCTTTTTGGCTTTTCCCACTCCGGTGGGTTCTTTCAGATCTCTTAAAGCATCAATTAAAGCAATTATTAACTGCTCATCATTTTCAGTCTCCAATTTGGACAACAATTTATTTGCGGCATTGCCGCTTTTAAAATTACTAATTCCAAGAATAGCCCGGTACACCACATAGTTATTATTATCATTGAGAGCGATGTTAAAGAATTTATCCGCATTTTTAATTTTTGCCCGACTTAATCCACGAAGAGCGAGAGATCTGAGGTAAGGGTCGGTATCTCCGAGGTAATCAACAAATAGTTCTTCAGCTTCAACTGTACCCATTCTGGCGAGGACATAAAGACCGGTTTGGCGGACAAATTCATCCGGTTCATTTTCAAGATATTCAATAATATCATTCGCTTTTGATTTGGCGTTGGCTCGGAATAGAGCAATCAAAGCCGCCTCTCTGACTTCCGGGGAGGCATGATTCAAATACGAAAATATCATAGATATTTCTTCAGTCATGGTGCTGTCTGTTAATATTCCTGCAGTTCTAACCGCACTGATAGTAATAGAAGCCGGTACCTCCAAAGCGAAATCCAACAATGGCAACGCCTTATCTTTTTCACCTGTCAGGCCGATAGCAAATGCAGCAGTTGCGGCAACTTTCCAATCAGGATCTTCCAGAACACCCATCAGGGTTTCACCCGCATTTTCAGTGCCAATTCGCCCAATAGCCAATGCCGCTCGAGTGCGAACTTTAGCATCTTCATCATTTAGAAAGCTTTTCAATCTGGCGGAATTTTCACGGCGGTCCTCCAGATGTATTATTTTGGCTAACTTGTCATTAGTATCAATAGGACGGAAAAACTCAAAAAGGAAATAGGCGGCAATTAGTACTAATAATATAATTAGGATAATTCGTATTGTTTGTAACAACTTCATAACCGAGAATTTAATCCTTTCTAAAATAACAGCAAGAGCTTTGATGAAGCATATACATAATAAAGGGAATCAAGAATCTTTCTAAAAACAACATAAAAAATCTCCCCGATATTTTACCGGGGAGATTTCATCTCTTTTATTTAGCAATTAGGGAAAGCTACCTAACTATCCTACAAGAACTTACAGCTCATAGTTGAGTGTGAATATAAAATTACGTCCCGGTTCCGGCAAAGGATTATCAGGATTACGGCCGTTAAACGGCTCGGAATATATCTCATCAAAAAGATTGTTGACAGCTACAGATAATCTTATCGAATCATACAGTTTAATTCCGGCTCCCACATTTACAGCCACAAACCCTTTGGAAGCAATGTCGTCGAGGTAGGTTACATCCGGAATACGGTTCTGGTCTTCAACTTTCCTTACACTGAATTCTCCGAAATATCCCTTTTTAAGATTTCGGTAACCCATGGTCAAACTGGATTTAAACGGAGAGACAAACAACGGCTGGTCATGGGTTTTATTTTCACCATGCTGATAAGAAAAAGTCATATTTCCATATATCCCGTTTTCAAGCTGACCTTCGATCACACTTTCGAAACCATAAATGGTAACCTTATCAATATTCTCATAACGCCATAAAGGAGTATAGCTGCCTCCATGTCCGGGAATGGAATCAAAATTCTGCAACTGGGTAAAATCAGAGTAATCACTATAAAAACCTATTATCGTGTAGTTCAAATTGTTATGGACAGCTTTTACACCAAAATCGACAGTTATAGATTTTTCAGGTTTAATTTCAGAATTAGGCCTGGTTTCGCGATTGGATGCCGAACCATAATAGAATCTTTCAACAACATTAGGTACACGATAGGCAGTCCCCAGATTTCCAACCAGATTGACACTTTTCGATAGTTCATAAACCAATCCCGCTGAAACATTCAGTGATGAATAGCTTTCATCTTCGATCGGAAGGATTTCGCCATTGTCATCAACATATCCTTCGGTCTCTTCGGTTGTAATCCAGAAGTTATCGAATCTTAATCCGAGGTTTACCATTAGAGGATCAAGACGAATCTCTCCTGCTGCATATACACCCAGTTCATCCCATCTGTTTTTAGGAACAGGGGAGGAGGTTGTGGTGGTATCGACACTGAAAGTACCAAAATCCATATTAGTAAGAGTAGCAGAACCGCCATCAATCTCTTCTCTTAAATAATCAGCACCAAAAGTAATCGTGCTTTTTTTAGTAAGAGCGTAAAGTTCCTGGAAATTGAAGCCATACTTGGATACTTCGGTTCGATTCAGGTTATTGACAATTGACATCGTCATACCGGGGCCGGCCGGGAATGAAATACTACCCAGGAAATCGGTCAGAAATTCTTTTGAGATCTTTTGATAATAAATTCTTGTCTCAAGACGGGAAAGCTTATTAGTCAGACCGGTACCGGTGTAAGAAACGGAAAAATTATCACGGTCATGACGGGGATAGAAAAACCAAAATGGGGTAGAGTCATTTGGTACCCCGGGATAACCGATATCACTTCCCCGGAAAACACCCATATCAAAATCGAGGCGGTGTTTATTACTGTGTTTATAGGATAACTTAGCGTCGTAATTATTTATTGTGGCGCGGGAATTGGTTAAATTTGTAGTCGAAAAATCTCTACCGGTTGCTTCGTTGAGATTTTCGTAAAATTCAGCACTATAAGCGGCATATTCTTTTTTGTCCTGCCAGTCATCAGGCATTTTGTAGTCTTTGCCTGCTTCACGATACTGGAATCCGATTGATCCGGACAGTTTCTTATTTGTAAGACCAAGATCAATTCGATTGGAATGCTGTTCATCGGCGGTAGAATACCGGCCGGAATATTTTATTACCGGTTTTAACACGGAAGTATGATTCTGTTTTTTGGTGATTATATTTATAACTCCACCCATAGCATCCGAACCGTACAAAACCGAAGATGGCCCGTTGACCACTTCCACTCTTTCAATCTCATTTACATCAACCAGTGACATCGAGGCTCCGGCAAACGAAGTAATATCGCGCTGATCATTGATCCGCTCGCCATCAACCAAAACGAGAATACGTGTTCCATAAAGACCACGAATAACCGGACGGGAGCGAAAAGGTCCGCCATCGTTCATATCAACTCCGGGGAAAGTTCTGATAACATCAGAAACAATCGTATGCCCTTTGGCTTTAATATCCTGGCTTGTAGCAATCGTTATCGGCTGGGTTACTTTATAGGCCTCGCGGTTGTAGCGATTGGCAGTTACAACCATATTATCCAGAACCAGCACTGATGGCTTTATCGTGATAATATTTTCACTATCAGCTGACAATACTACTTTCTGTAAAGTAGCAAAACCGACATGGCTTATTGTTACTGTTGCCGATTGTCCTCTGAAATTTTTAATATTAAACTTACCATTTTCATCGGCCTCAAGCATAGTGCCATCTTCGATGATATGAATTGTTACATACCCAACAGGGGTGTTATCTTCTGAGGATACAATTTTACCCTCAAAATCAACGGCATTTGAAATCGAGTAAAATGCCAGTAGCAGTGCACACCTAACAGTTAGATTTTTTAACATTTTTCTCCTTTTATTTTGGAAAGATAATATATCTTTCAAGTCTATTATTGTCATAACATTGTCATTAAGATATTTGTGTGAAAGATTTTGGTCATAAAGCTTGCAACTTACGAACAATATTATAGCTTTTCATTTGCAGGGAACGCAGATCTGCGTCCCCTGCACTTCAAAAGACTTTGTGGGCGGCACACGCCCTCGTGTGCCCCTAATAGTTTTCGTACCGGGTAGCGCATCCGCTTGCGGTGCGTTTCTGTTCATTTGTTTTAATAAATCCATAAAATATAATTTGAACAGTAAACCGACCGCAAGCGGTCGGCTATCCAACTTTGGTGGATCCGAAGACGGACCCACCCTATAAAGTCTGGATTCCCGATCAGGTCGGGAATGACACAAGTAACATTTTGCAATATATAAGGGCACAGCATGCTGTGCCCCTACGAAAGTTACATTGTAGGGACAGACCCCCGTGCCTTTCCAGATAAAGGACAACCACAGGGGGTTGTCCCTACATCAGATATCACTGCTTTGTGGGCGGAACACACCCTCGTGTGCCCCTTGTCGAAAATAAAACAGGCAAAGCCTGCTTATTTGTTTCTTTGACATCGGGGGCAGTAATGTGCAGAACGGGAACCAATCTTCTCTCTTATAATCGTTGCACTACAAACAGAAC
>DAOWMZ010000143.1 GCA_030642845.1 Candidatus Zixiibacteriota bacterium | reverse complement strand
AAATAGCCTTATGACACCCCCCAAGAGAATCATATTGTGCTGGTTCAACCGAATCATCATTTAAATCAAGTGAAATAACAATAGAATTATCTGATTTTTCAACCACAGTAATGGATTCCTTGCTGTCGTTTCCAGGCATCATAGCCTGAGGATTAATTATCATCTCGCCCAGACCCTGTTCAATTTGCACATTAAGAGCCTGGCATAAAAGATCATTTATATTTTTCTGTTGATCTTTCATATTTATCCCAAAATTATATGTTAAAACATTCCTCGTATGAATTCAAGTAACTTGTGAGCAATTTCTTTTTTTGTACCTAAAGGCCACTCTATGGGTTTGCGTTTTGGAGCTATAATTGTTACTCGATTTGTATCAGTATTAAATCCGGAATCCTCTCCGGGTTGGTTCAGGACAATAAGATCAAGCCCTTTTTCTTTTAATTTCTTGCGTGCGTTGGCAATGCCATTATCTGTTTCAAGAGCGAATCCAACCGTTAACTGATTATTCTTTTTTATCTTATCGATTTCTTTTAAAATATCATCAGTAGGGGATAACTCTAATGCAAGTTTATCACCGGTTCGTTTAATCTTTTTTATTATTTTTTTTGATGGCCGGTAATCAGCCGGGGCTGCGGCCATTATTAAACAATCCATGTTCTTAAATTCTTTCAATACCGCTTTTTGCAATTCATTTGTAGTAGTAATGTGGATAACTTTCATGCCTGTGGGAGCACTTAAGTTGGTTGGTCCGGTAATCAGGGTTGTCTCTCCTCCCATTTCTGATGCAGCCTTAGCGATTGCATATCCCATTTTACCTGAAGAATGATTTGTAATATATCTGACCGGATCAATTTCTTCCCATGTTGGACCGGCAGTTACCAGAATTCTTCTACCTTTTAGCGTTTTTTTTTTACTGAAGAGAATATTTTTTTAATTTCATTAAATATCTCATCAGGTTCCGACATCCGTCCCACACCGTTGCTTTCACAAGCCATTTCCCCTTCAGTCGGACCTATTGATAAATAACCAAGATCGGTAAGAGTATTGAAATTACGCTGGGTAATTGGATTACTCCACATATTGGGATTCATTGCCGGTGCTAAAAGCACTTTTCTTTTGGTAGCACAAATGATCGTAGTAAGTAGATCATCGCATACACCCGAAGCAACCTTACCTATAAAGTTAGCTGTAGCAGGAGCAATCAGAATCAGATCCGGCCATTCAGCAAAATCTATATGGCGAGTTGAGATAGGACCCGGATCATCAAACATATCGATTGCAACTGGTTTGTTTGAGACTGTTTCCATAGTAAGAGGTGTAATAAATTGTGTCGCTGATTTAGTCATAACCACCTGCACTTCAGCCCCTTCCCCGACCAGTGATCTAATCAAGTTGGGTACCTTATAGCATGCAATTCCGCCTGTCATACCGACAAGAATCTTAATATTTTTAAGAGACATATTCTTAATTTATTCGAAGTGATGATGTTTCGGCATGTTGGGAAATAGAAACAGAATCAAAATCATCAAGATCATCAAGAACTACTGAGCTGGCAATAAGCTTCATCTGATCCAGATCAACTGCACTGGGTCCGAAAGTTGATACGCGTTCAAGAACCATTTCGAGTTGCTCAGAATCAATAAGCGATACATGGAAAAGTTTTAATAAAAATCCCTGGGCTTCGGCAGAGAGCTGGGTTCTTTCAGATTGTGTTAAAATACGAACCGAAGTTCGAGCTGGTGGAAAATCAGAAAAATATTGCTCCGGAGCACTATCATACCGCTGTAAAAGCCATGAATAAGCCGAAGATATTTCATCATCAGAGTATCCTTCAGCTTCCAAAACCGATGAAACATCATCAGAGTCACTTGGAGTGTTATTATGGCTCTGCATATAATCTATAAGAAAAACTACAATTTCTAATATTCTATTTCGCATCAGTCCTACCAACAAATGGTGTCATTTCGAGTAAAATACTAAAGGTTTTTTATATAAGCAAGACAATTCAGTGAAAAGTGACTGATTTATGTGTCAACCTTTAAATCTCCGAATTACTTCTAAACAATATATACCTATACTTAATACCACCTAGTGTTTAAAGTGGCGATGCCCGGTAAAGACCATTGCCGCTCCGGCTTTGTCGGCCGCTTCAATTGCCAACTCATCTCCTTTGGAACCACCCGGCTGAATTATTGCCGTAACTCCAACATCTGTACCAACTTCAATTCCATCGGGCATAGGATAAAAAGCATCAGAAGCCATAACAGCCCCTTTGGCTCTGTCACCGGCACGCTTGACTGCCATAAATCCTGAGTCAACTCTGGAAGTCTGTCCCATCCCTATACCTACTGTAGCATTATCTTTTGCCAGAACAATTGCATTTGATTTGGTATGTTTAACCACTTTCCAAGCAAATATTAATGACTTTAATTCTTCTGGTGTTGGTTTTCTTTTGGTGACAACTTTCAGGTCATCGATATTGGTTTCCAAATCATCCTGCATTTGAAGTAACATCCCGCCTCGGATTGATTTATAAACCATCTGATCTTTGGGAAGTCCATTGGATATTTGAGGTAAGGAAAGAAGCCTTCTTGTTTTTTTCTTTTTCAGCAGCTTAAAAGTTTCATCAGTAAATGAGGGAGCTATCATACATTCAACAAACGGGGTTTCATGAAGTAATTTTGCGCATTCAATATCAACTTCGCGATTCAAGCCAATAATCGAACCAAATGCAGAAAGAGGATCGCTTTCGTAAGCCATTTTGTAAGCCTCTGTAATAGAATCAGCTACTGCCGCCCCACAGGGATTGGCGTGTTTTAATACGCAGGCAAATGGTTCCTGAAAATCCAGAAGCATATCAAGACAGGCATCAAGATCGCCATAATTATTATACGAAAGTTCTTTCCCTGAAAGGATATTCCCATCAAGGAGAGTAGGACCTTTATATTCATCTGAGACATAGATAGAAGCCTTTTGATGTGGATTTTCTCCATATCTTAATTCGGAACGGAAAGTATAATCAAGGTCAAGCTTAGGCGGAAACATTTCAGCTTCTTCTTTGGATTTGGCAGAGAAATATCTTGAGATAGCAGTATCATATCTTGAGGTTAAAGCAAATGCTTTTGCCGCACAATTTCTACGGAATTCAAAAGATGTTGCTCCTTCATTTTCTTTCATTTCCTTAAGAAGTGTTTTATAATCAGAAGGATTTACAACCACCGTTACACTTACATGATTCTTAGCTGACGATCTTAACATCGATGGTCCGCCGATATCAATATTTTCAATAATGTCTTCATCGGAAGCATCTGGATTAGCAACTGTTTGTTCAAAGGGATAAAGATTTACAACAACCAGATCAATAGGCTTGTAATCTGATTCCTGTAAGGTATCCATATCTTTTTCATTATCACGCCGAGCTAATATACCGGCATGAATTTTGGGATGCAAAGTTTTAACGCGACCATCAAGAATTTCCGGTGAACCGGTAAAAGTTGAAACCGATATTGCAGGTACTCCGGCATCTTTTAATACTTTTAAAGTTCCTCCGGTTGACAGGATTTCAACACCCATTGCATTGAGCTTTTCGCCTAATTTGGTAATCCCGGTTTTATCCGAAACTGAAATTAATGCTCTGTTAATTTTTATAAAATCACTCATATTAACTTCCAATATATTTAAAATACATCCCTGATAATTATTTTCCAGTCAGCAGTTTTTCCACTTCGGCATATAGTTTTGCGGAAGCATTGACAACTTCATCCGGCAACTTCGGTGCTGGTGGTTTTTTGTTCCAATCCAGTCTGTCCAGATAATCCCTGATAGGCTGTTTATCAAATGAATCCTGCCCCCGGCCAACTTCATACTTATCTACTGGCCAGAACCGGCTTGAATCGGGTGAAAGAACTTCATCGATCAAAATAAACCGACCATCTTTGAATCCGAATTCAAATTTTGTGTCGGCAATGATTATTCCTTTTGTCAAAGCATAGTCCGCTGCTTTAGTATAAACTGCTAAAGATTTCTCTTTACATAATTTTGCCGTCTCTTCCCCAATAAGATCAATTAGTTGCTTGTAACTTATATTTTCGTCATGGCCGTTGTCATTTTTGGTCGAAGGAGTAAAGATCGCTTCAGCTAATTTGCCTGATTCCTGAATGTCCGGGGGGAAATCAAAACCGTGTACAGTGTTTGATCCATGTTCACGCTCTTTTTTGAGTTCTTTCCACATACTTCCGGATATATAACCACGGACGATACATTCGCAGTCAACCCGATCCGCTTTGGTTACAATCATAGATCTTCCTTCAAGAACATCACGATATTTATGTAGCACTTCCGGGTATTCATCAACTTTGGCGGATACGAGATGGTTCTCAATCACATCAGAAAGGAAGTCAAACCAGAACAGGGACATCGATGTTAATACTTTTCCTTTGCCCGGGATTCCGTTGGGCATGACTACATCAAAAGCTGAGATCCTATCAGATGCAACAAACAAAAGCTTGTCATCGAGATCATATACATCGCGAACTTTCCCTCTAACCATAAGAGGATATTCTTTAATATCTGTTTTTAAAACTATTTCACTCATTTTACTTCCTATATTCTCCTTTAATCAATTTATCCAAAATACGGGCATACCATAAATGTTCCTGCTTTAATACTCTGGCAGCTAAAGTATCGGGAGTATCGTCCTTTTTAACCGGTACTTTTACTTGATGCAGGATGTTTCCATGGTCATAGATTTCATCCACTAAATGAATTGTGATTCCCGATTCCTCATCTCCAGAATTAATAACAGCTTCATGGACATGATGACCATACATTCCCTTTCCTCCATATTTTGGAAGCAGGGCGGGATGGATATTTACTATTTTATCTTTGTAAGTTTTAACAACATTCAGAGGCAATAATTTTAAGTAACCGGCTGTTGCAATATATTCAATATCATATTTTTTTAATTTTGCCAGAAGATCATCATTGGCTTTTTCAGGGGTATCATATTTTTTAATTTTAAATACAAAAGAATCGATACCTTCTTTTTCAGCACGGACTAATCCATACGCTTTGCGCATATTTGAGATAACCAGTACAACTTCGCCTTTAAGCAGACCTGATTTTGAGGCATCAATAAGAGCCTGGAGATTCGATCCACCACCAGAAACGAAAACGGCTATATGTACTTTTGATAATGGCTCAACCATCTTATTCATTCTCCAGTCTGTTTTTCAAAATCTTCCTTACTACTTCCGAGCATGTTTAATAACCTGACCTCCGAATCAGTCAAATATATTTGTTTTTCCTTCCCTGTAAAGTAATACATTCTGTTCATTTTGAAAATTTATTTATTCTAATTTAACAGCGACAGAGTTTATGTGGTTATTTACAAAAATATTTATACTCTTCTGATCGCGTAGAGGGCAGCCTTGTGTCGCCCGAAGTCATTGTATTTCAACGGCGGAGACAAGCCCCGCCTTTACGCGAGCTTTACTGAATCTTAAAAAAGCATACTTATGAGATAATCTCTTACGTAATGTAATGCTTTAGCTTATACTACTACTATATTGTTATTCAGCTTATTAGGATATGCTTGAGAGGAATTCATCCAGCTCTTGATTAAACCGCTCCGGGGATTCCATATTTATCATATGTCCGATTCCCTCGAAAATAGAGACATCACAATTTGGTATTTTATCACAAAGAATGTGCGCCAATGGCTCAAAGATTTTATCTTCACTTCCGGCAAATATTTTCACCGGTGCTTTT
>DAOWMZ010000286.1 GCA_030642845.1 Candidatus Zixiibacteriota bacterium | reverse complement strand
TTGCTTGTTGGCGGGGGTGCATTGTATTTCATCGCTCTATTAGGGGATTGGTTGTTTAAAAAAGAATCAATGGGCGGGGGTGATATAAAAATGGCCGGAATGCTGGGTGCATTTTTGGGGTGGCAGAAAGTGCTGCTGATATTTTTATCTTCAGCTGTGATTGGATTATTTGTTTCAATAGTAATTATGTTTATTTCTGAAAAATTCCGTCAGGAGAGAGTTATTCCATTTGGGCCGTTTTTAGCTATTGCCGCCTTTCTGGCAATAATATATGGTGATAATATTATTAACTTATATCTCGGTTATGTAGTCGGGCTGGCAATGTAAGTTTTTTTAATCTGACACTTTTCAGTTTCTTATGTTTAATATAACTAAAGGTAATAAATTTGAGTCAAAAATTCATCTTGGCTTATTAGCTATTATTTTCATTCTGTTATTTATTAATCTTATCTCCAATTATTACATTTTCAGAGCAAAAGAAGCAAAGCATCTCGAAATAACAGATCAATTTAATCACGCCGCTCTGGCTATTGGACGGGAAATTGAAGATATTAATATTACTTCTCTTACTGAGAAACAGGAAGAAGAATTTAAGCAGGATTACCAACTGAAATCGATATTATTTTTTCCGACTCAGCCTGAAGATGCATCAATGGAATCCAAAAGATTATGGTTTGCATCTATTGCAGGAAAACTCCAACCATATCAAATCCCTGAATTAGCTGAAAAACTTCTGACAACTGATTTCCAAACTGTCACAAGAGGTAAAGGGAAAGAACATTTTTATATAAATCCGGTAACAACGAGAAGTGGCCGCTATCTTCTTATTCTCTCCAAAGATAGTGCTGAACTTGCCTTTTATGATGACAGCCAGAAGCAAATTGTAATTGCAAGTGGAATTGCTATTATAATTATGGCGATCATTTATTTAATGCTTTCACGCTCTATTTTCTCTCCGTTCAGAAAAATTAAAGACGAAGCAAGACAAGCCGGACGTGAGATGAAATCAACAACCGATGATGCCGAAGCAATTGTTTTGGAGTATCGATCAATAATAAATGAGCTAAAAGAAAAGGAGCGACAGCTCTTAAGGCTTAATAAAGAAATCAGACATAAGGCTGATTCATTAGAGCAGTTTAATGATTACCTCCTGGCATCAATTGAATCAGGAATTATAACGGTAGATAATAACGGATCGATAATTACAGTCAATAATGCTGCCCAAAGATTATTAAATATCGATTATGAAATCGTAAAAGGAAAATCATATAAAAGTATATTTACATTAGACAATAATATTTCAAATATTATTACAGACGCTCTGGTTAATGAAGATAATCAGAGTTATCAGGAACTTGAATTTGTAACCAATGATAATAGAAAACTAACTCTTGGAATTACAACTTCAATCATAACTGATGCTCAAAAAGAATCAATTGGAGTAGCGGTTCTTATGAGTGATTTGTCTGAAATAACACTGCTCAGAAACGAACTTGAAATTAAAAACAAACTGGCAACGCTGGGAGAGATGACAGGTGGATTGGCTCATCAGTTGAGGAATTCAATGGGGGCGATTTCAGGTTATCTGAATCTGTTGAAAAAACGATCGAAGAAAAAAGGATTTAAGGATGATAGTATTGAGGCTCTGATAAATGAATCTCGTGAAGCCCAGGATCTTGTAGAGAGATTCTTACAATTTTCAAAACCTCTACAACTTAATTATGAGACTCATGTTCTTAATGTGCTTATAAATGAAGTCATCGAGAGTTTTAAAATACGAGATGACTGTAAATGTGTTTCAATAGAAATTCCTCAGGAGCCTGTAATAATAATTGAAATAGATGGTCTATTATTTAAACAGGCTCTTACAAATATTATTGAAAATTCAATCAATTCATATAATTCTGAAAATGGCCTAATTAAAATATTATATGAACCATCGGGCTCCGAAATAACTATCAAAATTCAGGATTTTGGCTGTGGTATTAGACCCGATGATATTGAAAAGATATTTACACCTTTTTATTCTTCACGTCCCTCTGGAAATGGTCTGGGGCTTCCTCTTGCAGGGAAAATAATCAGTATGCATTCAGGGAGGATTGCGGTAGAATCCGAACCGGACAAGGGGACAATATTCAGTATTATTCTACCTTGTAAAATGTCCGATTTGGGTATAAATCAGGGGAAAATGACTCAAAACACATCAATATCATAATTCTTGAAAAAATACCTTTAGAAATGATATTTATTTATTATATTTGAGCCGATTATTTCAGGAGGATTATATGTTTTCATGTTCTGACTTTAGAAAAGGCTTAAGAATAATTGTAGATGATCAGCCTTATTATGTAGTTGAGTTTCAGCATTTTAAAATGGGTCGCGGAAAAGCAAATATTCGTACCAAGTTGAAGCATATTAAAACCGGTGCTGTGGTTGAAAAAGTATTCGGGTCAAATGATTCTTTCAAAGCTCCCGATATGGAAGATCGCAAGATGCAGTATTTGTATGAGAATATGGGTGAATATGCTTTTATGGATTCAACCACATTTGAGCAGGTTGCCATTCCGGTTGATAAGCTGGGTGATGCCAAATGGTATCTTCTGGAGAATACAGAGTATAAAGTTCTCTTCCTTGATGGAGAGGCGTTATCAGTAGATTTGCCGTCATCTGTAGTTCTGGAAGTAGTGGAGACAGAGCAGGCTGCCAGAGGGGACACCGTATCAAATATTACCAAACCGGCTAAATTACAAACTGGACTGGAAGTGAAAGTTCCTCCTTTTATCAAAGAAGGGGATATGGTAAAAGTAGATACCCGGACAGGTGCATATTTGGAACGTTCAAATTAAATATGAATCGTAATCATCGTGTTATCGGGGTAGATGAATCGGGCAAGGGGGACTTTTTTGGTCCCCTTGTGATTGCTGCTTTTTTGGCTTTTGATAAAGATAAAGAAAAACTGGCAGATTTGGGTGTCAGGGATGGAAAGAAAATCTCTGAAAATCGCTTGCTTGATATTGATGAAAGAATCAGGCATTCCTTCTCTCACAATGTCGTCGTGATTGATCCTGAAATATATAACAAGCGATACAAAAAGATTAAAAATCTGAACAAGCTTTTAGCCGAAGGGCATGCTGAAGCCATTACGGGTGTGCTTGAAGAAAATAGTGCTGATAAGATTATTGTAGATCAGTTTGGAAAACCGGAATTGATAGAGAATGCTCTTCGTTCAAAAAGCTGTAAACTTGAATTACAGCAAAGGTTCAGAGGGGAAGAGATAATCCAGGTTGCTGCGGCATCAATATTAGCGCGAGCTGCATTTATCAGGGAAATGGATAAATTATCAGAGCTTTATAATACCAAAATACCAAGAGGAGCTGCAGCTATAGTTGATCAGGCAGGACAGAATCTTATTGAAAGATTTGGAGTCAAGATTCTTAATAAAGTGTCTAAGACACATTTTAAAAATTATGGCCGAATCGTCAATCCGACCCTCTTTTCCATATAAAAAAACTGGGCAGATCATTCCACCCGGTGCTATAATGCTTCAAATAAAAAATCAATTAGCAACTTGAGCTATAATCAACTAATTTGCTTACTCCCCTGTCGTGACAATCCT
>DAOWMZ010000193.1 GCA_030642845.1 Candidatus Zixiibacteriota bacterium | reverse complement strand
TTCATTAATTCTATACAGATTATCTTCTTTAGAGTCGTGGTTTGCAGTACCCACTTGTGCCTTGCCTTCTGAAGTACTAAAAACAGCATCCCAGAATTCACGATTAAATCTTTGAGAAGGTCCATCGGTGCTGTAACTAGTCCCCCACCCGTAGCGAGCATTCATAATAACACCAAAGGCTCCGGCATCGGTTTTAATATTTATTGTTTCCGACCAGCATTCAGTACCATCAAAATGTCCAGCCAGACATGTTTGTGAATACACAAAACAATGATCCGTATTGGTCAACTGGCTTAGAATATCACTGTTATAAAACTTCATAGCATAATCAGGACTTCCATGCCCCAAATGATTAAGAATATGCGTACCGCTATTAATAGCACTTGTTAAATCAGATTGCGGCCATGTATAATCCTGCTCATATAAGCCATCAACATTATACACATCGGATGGAATACCAATTGTTGTATAACCATCAGCACTTGAACCATCCACGTTTTGCAGCATCATTGTTTTGGCATAATCTGAAATTCCGCCAAATCCCAGGTATTCACCAATCATAAGAACATTTTCAAGGTAGGCACTGTTGCTTGTTAAATACTGTATGGTTTTATTGACAAACCTATCAGCTTCAGTAGTATTACCCACTGATGCACGACCCACATATACTTCTGCAATAAGGTCAACATCGCTGCCCCCTTCACCATCGGTAGGCTCACCCCAGTACGAATCCCCATCATAGTTATAAGTTCCATCCAGACAGGCAAAGTAAATATCAGCCGGCATATTGTACTCGGTTTCATGTCCTGAACCTTCCCAGGATATAACATAAAGATCTTTTGCTGGTATAATATCATCATCAGCCCCAATGATTACAAACTGAATACCGTCATACAGATACCTGTCTCTGATATAATCACGGATATCATCAGGATCGGTGGAACCTATGGTTTCGGTTGTGTGAATCTCTGTCAAAATTCCGGTTGTGTCATGATAATCTTTCAGTGTCTGAAAAGAACTTGCCAGAGAAGAAGTAGTAATAATTAACATATCAAAACTCTTGCTCTTTGATACGCCCGAAGCGAAATATGAATCCGTCATTTCCGGATTATCCACTTTATAAGACAACAAAGTTTCATCTTCAGGCAAGCCGCGATACAAAGGAGCTTCTTTACCCGCATCAACTGTATTTACAATAACTCTTAATTCGGAATAATATAACAATTCCCCTGTATTTGGGATATAATCCATTGGCTGAAGTTTCAGGGTCAACACCTGATAACCGCGAAAATAATTTATTCCAATATTCTGGTACCGTTCATTCGGAAATGACTGAGTAGAATTATAAATAATGGGATCAGGCGTTAATGGTTTTGCTGATCCGGGATCTGAAGATAATTTGATTGGTGTCGGTATTGGTTCAACATAATACCCATTGCCAAGCGATATTTTATCATCCCATTCAATTTCTATACTTTCAATATCTGATCCAAATGGTAAAAGAATTCTTGCCCCTCTTGCAGGTAAAGCTGGATGGCCAATATCGCCACAGTTGGGGGCTTTATCCATATACACACGATCATATGACTCTCCGTCAATCTGAACCGTTTCTATTTCCGGTCGATCGAAAGTGTATTCTAAAATTATTTGATCAGCATTTGCTGATCCAGCACTTATGAAAACAAATAGAAACATCATTATTATTCCTTTTGTTAACCTAAGCTTAGTTGAAAAATGTAGCATACTAAGTCTCCTTAATAGACATTCAAAATATAGATATTTTATATTTAAAAAAACCAACCTGAAGATTATTTTTCGTAAGTTATTATCAGACATTCTCTTATTGCAAAATAGCAATGTTCATTAATTAAATAATAATAAAACAGATAAGACCGATTTAGTATTACTCATTTACCTTACACCTCTGAAGAGGACTACATGCATTGAATACATGTTATTCCTTAAGTACCTAATATTGACATCATTTACTATAATACAATATAGAAATTTTCTATTATATGTCAATCGTAAATCAAACAATAATAAGAGCTTCCGATAAAATAATTGCTTTTATTTTATTGAGCCTGTCAGACGAGGAGAAATTATTAATAATAAATAGAAAAAACCGGCAACAACTATAATCGAAGGTCCGGAAGGGAGATTAGCGATATAGCTTAAACCCAAACCTGTTATAGAAAATATTACTGCTAATGAAGAAGATAAAATCATTGTCTGCCATAGATTTCGGGTAAATCGTCCGGCAATAGCTGCTGGTAGAGTAAGCAAGGCAATAACCAAAATAATACCAACAACTGTGATTAAAATCACTACAGTCAAGGCTGTTGCAATCAAAAGAAGAAGATAGATTAAATTTGTTCTCACACCTCTGATACGGGCAAACTCTTCGTCAAAACAGACTGCTTGCAGTTGATTGTAAAAGAAAAATACAAAGATAATTACAATTGCATCCAAAATTACCATTAGCAATAAATCCGTTTGGTTGACCATCAAAATATTGCCAAAAAGATAGCTCATCAATTCTTCGTTGTATCCCGGAGTCATGGAAATAAACAATAACCCAATTGCCATTCCGATTGCCCAAATTGCTCCGATAACAGAATCCTCTCTTTCTTTGGCTCTGATACTTACCAATGCGATTATAACCGCTGAGATAACAGCAGCAGCGATAGCTCCATATAGCGGATGCAACCATGTCCATTCATTTACGACGGCAAAATAATGAGCAATCCCCATCCCTCCCAAAACACTATGCGCGATTGCTCCGGCAATATAGGTGATTTTACGGGTCACTACATACGTCCCAATCACACCGCTTACTACGCTTGCTAAAAGACAGGCAAGAAAAGCATATAACATAAAAGTATGATTAAATATTGCTTCTATAAATTCCATTACCTAATCTCTTTTTTCATGTTCATGCTGATGTTTGTCATGTCTAACAACCCGCATTGATGTCCCGTATAATTCACCGATATACTCTCTCTCCATTACACTGGTCGGATGGATTGCTACGGTTTGATTAACACAAACAACATTATGAACAAACTCTGAAACAAAAGCCGGATCATGAGAGACCATTACTATCGCCAGATGTTCGTTGAGTTTCTTTAATATTTCAAAAAGATCTTTCTCAACTACCCGGTCTAAATTTGCAGTCGGCTCATCTAAAATCAACAATTCCGGTTCACAGGCTAAGGCACGTGCAATCAAAAGACGGCGCACCTGTCCCCCCGATAATTCTTTAAGCAATTTCTTTGCATATTGAAACAGGTTAACCTGCTTCAAGGCTATATTTGCTGCTTCTTTGTCTTCAGTGGAATATGGGCCAATCCCAATCGGTTTATCAAGTCTCCCCATCAAAGTTATATCCATTACCGTAACCGGAAAGTTATGATCAAGCTGAACATGCTGGGGCATATAACCGATCCGCTTGCGGGCTTTAACCGGTTTTTCATTAAATACGGAAATTTTACCTTTGTCGGGTTTTATCAATCCTAATATTAATTTCATTAATGTAGATTTGCCGCCACCATTCGGACCGACTATCCAAATAAAATCATTTTGATAAACAGACAGGTTTACATCTTTTAAAACCAAATCATATTTAGTTTTATTATAACTGAAAGAAACATTCTCTATTTTAATCAGTCGTTTCTTTTGTTCAATATTATCATTCATATTATTTTAGTTCTTTTCGAATGATGCTGCAATTTTTTCAGCCATATCAATCATATTATTAAAATAATCCGATGACAACGGATCCAGAGTTTCAACCTTAGCATTAATCGATTCAGCTATAACACGAACAGATTTATCCGAAAACTGAGGCTGGATAAAGATTGTATTGATATTCTCTTCCTGTGCCATTTTTACAAATTCTGCCAGATGTTTAGCCGATGGTTCCTTGCCATCAAATTCGATTGCAACCTGTTCCAATCCATAAGCTTTACAAAAATACCCAAAAGAAGGATGAAAGGCACAGACCCTTAGGGTCTCTTTTTGGGGAATTATTTTTCGTATCAATATATCTATAGAATCCAATTCATTTTTAAATAAATCTAAATTTATTTTAAAATATTCACTGTACTCAGGAGCTGCTTCAATGAAAGCATTTGTGATGCTTTCTGCCTGGATTTTTACTAACTGAGGGTCAAGCCAGATATGCGGATCGAGATTCCCATGATCATGGTCATGATCTAATTCTGAAATCGGGATAAGATCAACACCTGTTTGGGTTTTAATAATTTTTGTTTTGTAGCCGTTTGTGTTTAACTTTTTCAGGAGATGTTTTTCAAATGGAACTCCGATTGTAAAAAATAGATTTGCACTTTCTATATCAATCATTTGTTGCGGAGTAGGATTATAAGTAGTTGGAGATTGACCGGCTGGAATCAAAACAGAAATATCAACCAGGGTATCAGCAATTCTTCTTACAAAAAACTCCTGTGGAGGGATTGATACGATTGTTTTGATTTTAATGTTACCTGTTTGTTTTTTACTACACCCAATGTTAATAATAAACAGACTCAATCCTGCTATGATAATCAAAAAAGAGATTATAAATTGTTTGTATATTTGTCGCATACTGAATCTAACACTTTGATCTTTTTGTTTTTTTGGGTGATAACGATTTATTTGTGCAGACCAGATGCATTTCATGGCAGTCATGGCATTCTTCAACAGAATGGTCTTCAGCAAAACGTTTCCAATGGTCACTCTGCTTGGGAGTTAATATACCCGTCCCTTTACACAATGGACAGGCATTATCCAACGC
>DAOWMZ010000350.1 GCA_030642845.1 Candidatus Zixiibacteriota bacterium | reverse complement strand
TTTTTTGTAAATATCCAAAAGAGGTTTAGCATCATTTTTCTTCTCAGCACCAACTATAATACGCCAGGGTTTAGCGGTGTCTTCAAAAGCAAATCCCTCGCGCAAGAACTCCGGATTAACAACAAGTCTCACTTGCTTTCCGAAAGGTGTTATATCCAGTAACTTACGAAATTGTTCTGAAAAGCCAATAATGTTGGTTGATTTAAGTATTATTAAAGGCGGTTTTTTATGCTTTTTTTCACCGATCCATTGGGCAATATTTTTGAAACTTCCTAATTTCATTTTCCATGAAGATTGATCAGCCGAGTCGATTGCAATAAATATTAATTCTGCACTTTGATATATGTTTTTGTCAGGAAGGGAAGCTTTTAGCTTCTTTGATTTTACGACTTTTTTGAGATTATTAGCTAAGAGTGGTTCTCGGAAATGCAGTTTCCCTTTTTTTAGTTGGGAGACAGTAGCTTCATTTTTTTCAGCAACGTTTACATGGTAACCTTTGGTTGCCATAAAAACTGCCGATGCCAGTCCCACATAACCGGCTCCGATAACAAGGATGTCAGGTTTTGATTTCATCACGGAATCTATTATAAGATGCAATTAAGATATTTACAAACGATTTACACACATGCGCAGCATGTTTTATTGAGTGGGGATCATTAAAGTAAGTGTTGAAAAAATCATTTAGAGCAGAAAGACACGACGGAGACAAGCCCCGTCGCTACGAGTAAAACTGTATAACCCCGCGTAGAGGGCGGCCTTGTGTCGCCCGCTTGAGGTCAATGAGTCATACATTCAAAGCTTATAAGAATTTTTTCAATAAGCCTATGAGATATTCTTATAGCCCCAGTCAATAAGTTTGCGGGCTTCTCTGAAACGAAGTTTATCCCCCGGCACACCAAGGACAACCAATGTCAACCTCTCCCCTTTTTTGTTTCTTACCAGAGTCGTAAGGCAGTAATCTGCCGCTCGGATATAACCGGTTTTACCGCCTAATACTTTATATTTGGAATGGATAATCATATTTGTATTAGCCATTTGCCGGTAAGTATTTTTTCGATTGAGGATTTTTACCCGGTATTTTTTCTTTGATGTAATCTCTGCGATCAATTTATATTTATAAGCATAATGCAAAATTTTGGCTACTTCATGAGCAGTGGAAACATTACGGGGATCAAGGCCTGTTGGGTCATAAAATTCTGTTTTTTCTAATCCAAATTGTTTAACTTTAAGATTCATCTCCTTAACAAATTCTTTCTGAGAACCGGAAGCAGCTCTGGCAAAAGCCCGAGCTGCCCGATTGTCAGAGTTCATCAGCGATGCATGCAAGAGATCATATAACGTCATTTCAAAACCAATATTAAGTCTTGAACGGGATGATCGATAGGCATCTTTTTTTGTGATTATTCCTTTATTCTTTTTTAAGTCGATTCCTTTGTCCAATAGAACCATAGCAGATATTAACTTAGTAATCGAAGCAATCGATCTAACCTTCTCAGTATTTTTGCCGTATATCACATCTCCGTTTTCGTAGTTGACCAATATCGCTGATTTTAGATTTAAGTAGGGTCCTTTTTTAATATTGTCGAAACTGAATTCACATCGGTCTCGGAAACCGGCCTGCTTTGTTAAAACGTCTGCTTCGAGAAAATAAATCGTATTGGCTGAGAAGAATATATATACAGCTAACATCAACAGAACTGATGGGAGTTTTTCTCTTTGAACAAGTCTCATAAAAATACTAATCTAATATTTAATCCATTTAATAATTTCAGGAAGGGTCGGTCTTTTACCGTACATCAAAATACCTATCCGGAATATCTTGCTTGTTAACCAAATCATCCCGACAACAGACAAGCAGATAATTAGAAATCCAAGGGTTGCTTCGCCAACGATACCACTAAACAAGGAATACTCTGTCAGAGTAGGTGCCAAAAATATTACCCTCATCATCATCAATGTTGGGACCAAAAATGGAATCAATGAAAGCACAACCGAAATTGTAGAATTTGGCTCCTGAATGATATAAATTCCAATCATAAAAGGGAGAATCATGAACATAGTGATTGGGGCAATAAAACTCTGGGCTTCTTTTTCAGTATTGACTATTGACCCAATCAGAGCAAATAGAGTTGAAAATAAAAGATACCCTGAGATCATAAAGAGAACAAAGAAAATCACAATAACCGGATTAAAAAGAATTCTATCAATCGAGGGATTAATATCAAATGCCCCTTTCATGGTATACATGACAGCTCCCAGCACTACCCATATAAATATCTGGGTAAACGTTGCAGCTCCCAACCCCATTACTTTTCCAAGCATAAGCTGAAATGGGCTAACCGATGATATCAACACTTCCATAATACGCGAGTTTTTCTCTTCGATAACAGAGCGCATTACCATTTGACCGTAACTGAAAATCATACCAAACATAATACCAATAAATATCAATGCGCTGAAATATTTAATCTGAAATGGAATTGATTCACCTTTAGCATCTCTTCTAGGGAGATCAAGTTGGCGGGTTAAAGCTAAAATTGAATCAACTTCAAGGTTAACGTTTGATTCATCAAGCCTGATAGAAGAGAGTACTTGTGATAGACGGTACTCAAATCGATTGAATGATCTAAAATTATCAGAATTAGTTACTAAATAAGAACTGCTGTCATCGAGATGAGAGTTAGTACCTACAACTAAAAAGTATTTTAATGATTTATCATTGATAAGCTCAACAAGAGAATCATACACTTGATTGAATTTGTCATTGTCATCTTTATTGATTTTTATAAT
>DAOWMZ010000047.1 GCA_030642845.1 Candidatus Zixiibacteriota bacterium | reverse complement strand
CCAAACAAATGCTTCCTGTACTATTATTTGGTATCAGCATTCTCTCATTTTCTGCTTTCAATTATGGTTTGAAATTTTATCCGACCGGCTCCAATCATGTAACCAATTTTACTGACGATAACAAGAGTTATCATATTTACGGCGAGGTAGCTGACTGGCCCAGGGTAAAGACAAATTCAACTGAAATTAAAATCAGGATTGATTCTCTTTCATCGGACTATTTTTACACGGTTCGTGGAATGGTTTTGTTGAAAATCTCTGATATAACTACCAGTCTTGAGAGGGGGGATAGGATTGAATTTTACGGACGAATTTATTCTGTCAAAGGAGGAAAAAATCCGGGAGGATTTAGTTATCGGCGATATCTTAATCTGAAGGGGATTCATGGGATTGTATATCTGACTACTCTGCTTGATGTCAGAGTTGACAAAAGAAACAGGTATGAAATAATTACTTATGCGGATAAAATACGAGCAGTTATACTATCATCACTCAGAGAAAATCTTGATCCCACAACTTCTGCTCTTGCTGCCGGTTTTTTAATCGGAGAGACGAGAGATATTCCCAATAATATCTATGGTTGGTTCATGGATTCCGGGACAATGCATTTATTGGCGGTGTCCGGATCCAATGTTATACTGGTAATCATATTTTTTACTTTTCTATTAAAACCATTCAGGATTTCGGGAAATAAAAGAACATTGATTCTTCTAATTGTTCTTCTGATGTTTACTTTGATTTCCTATGGCGAGCCATCGGTGGTCCGGGCATCCCTGATGGCTTCTTTGATTTTAATAGCGGGGCTGATAGGCCGCAGTTATAATCTGAATAATATAATTAGTATTACAGCCGCAATTATTCTTTTGGTAAACCCCTCGCAATTATTTGATGTTGGTTTTCAACTATCATTTGTTACTGCCTGGGGGCTGATTTTTATTGTACCGGTTATCCATAACAGGTTTGAAAATTATCATAATCGATTATGGTATAAGTATCTCTTCCTGCCAGTGGCAGTTTCTTTTGTAGCTCAGGTTTGTTCGGGACCTTTGATTGCTTTATATTTTCAGAGACTTCCGATAATTTCTATTGTTGCGAATCTGGTAATTGTTTTTCTGACTTCGATTGCAGTAATAGGGATATTAGCAGTATTAGTAGCTGATTTGATCCTTCCCATGCTGGGTCTTTTTGTCGGTTCAATTGTAAATAAAATTCTGGAGTTAATTGTTATCTGTTTGGAATTTTTTGGCGGGCAGGAAATTCCGGTTATCACTACCGGGATTGTGCCGCTGTTTATAGTCTTCCTTTTTTATCTGTTTTTAGTATTTGGAATTTGGGCAATTAAATCAAAGCCTGTTCGACGGCTTTGGACTATATCATTTTTGATTTCCCTTAATGTTATTTTTCTTATTCCGGTTCTGAATTCTCTTGGAAATATAAACAAAATTGATACATGGATAACCACAATTCCCGGAGGAGTGGCTGTTATTGTAAGAGATAACGGGAGCAATAATGGTGATCTGATTATCTCGGGTTTATATGATCGGGATTATCCTATCGATGACCGTATATTAAAGCCCGCCCTTGAGGGATTGGAAATCGAAAAATTAAATTCAGTTTTTATCATTTCATCGGATTATGGCAGTCTCGGAGATTTATCAAATCTGATAATAGATTTTGAGGCTGATTCTGTATATATTCCAACAACTTTAGAAAAAAGCTTCATGGATATTATCAATCAATCTAATCAACACGAATATAGTAAAAGATTGATTGTTTATCCTAATAATCCAAAAAAAACTGCAAACATTGGTTATTCCCTTCTTGAAAACGGTATAATAGCTAATTTTGGAGAAGAGCATATCTTTATCTCAAATACTCTTGATCCGGAATATGATGATTTGGTTAGTAAAAGAGATTTTACAACCATTGTTATTGGAAATCCAGCATATCAATTTTCAGCTATTTATAAGCTCTTAAATCATACAAAATTAAATCGATTAATAATATCCCGAATAAATGATGACCAAGATAATTTACTGCAAAAACAACTTATTTCAAATCAACCTTCCGAATTTGAGCTAATCAATCTTGATAAGACCGGATTTTATCATATTTCGATTCCAAAATAGATTAAGGTATAATAAGAGACTTAGATTTATAGGATTATTTTGAATTAAGTTCTTGTATGAATAGCCCGATAAATATATAGAAGTACTCTACAATGTAGAGAAATATTAATCGAGATATAACTAGGCAAGGGATGTAATATGAGCCTATCTGGAAATATAAAAACAGTATCATTCCCTGATATATTACAGCTACTGGCGACGGGAAAAAAGACAGGTGTACTTAATGTAAAGACAGGTGCTCGTCAAAAAGAAGTAGCCTTTAAAAATGGAAATATTATCCATGCCACTTCTGTAAATTCTTCCGAAGACCTTCTTGGTAATATGCTGTTAAATCGGGGGAAAATATCTAAAAACGATTTGGATCGAGCAATAAAACTTCACAAACAGACCGGACGACAATTAGGGACGACCCTGATTGATATGAATATATTCGATAAAAAGGAAATTACCGAAGTTCTCAAACAGCAGATTGAAGAGATTGTCTATAATCTGTTCTCCTGGATAGAAGGTGAGTTTACTTTCCGTGAAGATGATTCCCCAAAAGATGCTCCTTTTCTGGTTGATCTGGCTACGATGAATATCATAATGGAGGGGACCAGGAGAATTGACGAGTGGCTTGAGATCAGAAAAGTACTTCCTCCTGATGATGTATTATTAGCAATCTCAGTTGTACCAAACACTACTCAGGATAATATCAAATTGACCCCCGAAGAGTTCAGTCTGTTGGGTTTGATTAACGGCGAGCATACTTTAGCAGAGTTAATCAATCTCTCTCCTATGGGTGAATTTGTTACCTGCCGTGGGGTTTATAAACTAATAGTTGGTAATCTCATCGAAGCTATTGGCAAAAGGGATCAGGATGAAGTTGAGATGGAAGACGAAGAAGAGGCTGTTCTTGAGATAATTTATAAACTCTATGATAATTGTATTTTCCGTATTCGCAATCTGTTTGAAGAGATGCTGGGAGAGAACAATCAAAAATACAAAAATTTCTCAGCTCAATATAGAAGTGGTCTTTTAGGCTTTTTCCCAGGAACCGATCCCTCTTCTACCCAGAGACCTTCATTTGATAAATTTCTTCAGGAAGTTCGTGCCATCCCTCCGCAAATAAGATTTCACAAACTGTTTAGAGATTTGGATCATATGCTTTGTGACCATTTGCAATTTGCTTTCGACCTTCTGGGATATGGTTCTTACCGTGATAGTGTTTCTGCTGTCAAAAGAGAAATATCAGAACCCTTAGCCAGAAGAAGAGATCTGGTTAAGCAGTTTGGGATTGAAGATAATTTATACAGTACTATAAACAGAGCTGATAAAACTGTTAAAATGGTAAGAGGATAAATAATGAAGAAAGTTATGTTATTTACAGTTTCAATAATACTGATTTGCTCCGATGCCTATGCAGCCAACTTGGCAATGATAACAAGCACTCCAACTATAATGGATATTGTGATACTAATCTGCGGAGTGGGTTGTGTTTTTGGAGCAATTAAGATTCTAAATTTGGTAAGAGGTGGACAATTCAGCAAAAGCTGGCAATTCTTATTAAGCGGATTTATTGTTCTGATTGTGGTGCAGTTGCTTCGTATTCTTAATGCCATAGAGATCTTAATGTTACCTGTTTTTATAATCCCGGCTTGCATTATTCTAATGATGGGCTTGTTTTTATATGGTATTATTGAAGCAAAACGGATACTAAGTTAAATAAGTTATGTGTTGACATAACTTACTGATATAATTATCTTTACAGGTTGGATGAATTGTTCGTTCAGTCAAGAGTTTGAAATATAACAAGTTACGGGCAAATATATGATTAGAGTAACCGAGCTTGACGAAAGAATTGCTAAGTGTCGTAAAATACTTGATGATGACCCTAAATCTCAGATATTTGCGGCCTTGGCAGAATCGCACAGAAAAAATGGTGAACTTGATAAGGCCTTTCATATCTGTCAAAACGGCCTAAAGCTGCACACCGGATATGGTGCTGCTCATGTTGTTATGGCTAAGATCAATCTGGATCGCGGATTATATGACTGGGCTGAAACTGAAGCCCAAAAAGCAGCTGTAATTGACGGCAAAACACGCACTATTGAAATGCTTATGGCGGAAATTTTCATTTATAAAGGTGAGTTTGATGCTGCTAAAAAGATATTGAAATCATTATATCATAATGATCCGGGAAATACGCAAATACAGAAATTACTTGAGATAGCCCGGGAGATTCATGATGAACAGGCAAGGATGACAAAAAGCAGAAGTTTCTCAAATTCTATTGAACCAAAAGAAGAGACTACCGTAGAAAGAAATGATGAGAATCTGGAACCGGAACCAATGAGTTTAAATACCTCAGATATCCTTGAAAAAGCAGTTGAAATACTAAGCATAAACGGGGCTCTGTTTGTAAATGAAGAAGGTTTGATTATTGATTCCAGATGGAATTTGAAATTGGATCAAGCCGTATGCGGTCCTGCGCTAAAAGACATGGGACTTGAAGTGGATGAACAATTTCCTGGTGGTTCATTTGGGTGTATGAAATCTGTTTTAATTGAAACCAATGATTATATTTTTTATGTAATAAAAAATACAAACGGAACTTTTATTTTTGTCGGTTCCTCTGATGTGAATTTGGGTTCCTACAAATTGAATATTGATAAATTGATGAAAGCTTACAATGCATAATGGTGTAATATGATTTTAAAATCACAAACAATACGTCAGATGCTTATATTATCACTGACTGTTTTGCTGCTCCCTTTCGTTCTCTTTCCATCCCGACTTGGGACGCAATTGATATCATTATCATTTGCGTTTATTTTGGCTGAATTAGTATTTTATGGAGCTCTTATATTTTGGTCTAATCGAGACACAAGTCTTATCAAGCTGGTCTCCGGTGCTGGAATATGTCTGATTTATCGCCTCTTTCTGGGGTTTGTATTCGGAGCATTGGTTTCAATTATGTATATTATGAATTTTAAAATATCTATAAGTCTCGGTTTAGTGAGCTATGTCCCTGCGATTCTTTGTCAGATAATAATGACGCCATTTATTTTGAAACCTGTTCTGGATGGTTTAATTTACATGGATGTAATAAAGCCTCGTCTGGTTATTGATTCCACTCCGATTGATAAACCAAAATCAGCACTACCGGAATTCGATAAAGAGTCTTCGATTAAAAAACAGGAGGAGACAGAAACTATGACACCCTGGGTTGAAACGGCAAAAAAGCAAAATTCCTATATCAGTCCGCAAACAGAAATTTCACCCGGAAAAAATCTCAACGGTTTTGATCGAGCAACTCAGTATATTGGAGAAACTGGATCGGTAATGATGGCGGTGGTGGTTGACGATGAAGGGTTGCTTTTGAGTAATTTTGTCAGAGAAAATATTTCTCTGGATGACTGGGCTCCTCTGGCATTGTTATTGAAACAGAATAATAATCAGGTTCTTGATCGAGTCGGGATGAAGAATGTCGATCAGGTAACTTTAAAGATAGATGATATGCGGGTAGTCCTGGCTGGTGAAAAGGGCTTTAATTTGATGGTGCTGGCAGATATTCAGCAGGATGATGTACTAAATATCAGGATTATTCAGGGCATGGAAATTATAAGGAAATATATGGCGGAACGTTATAGCCAGAAGCTGTTCGTAAACGCGGAGAATGAATATGTATGATGTATTATGTGAACTCAACAAGACCAGTGGTATAACCGGCTCAATGGTGGTCGGGAATGATGGTATCGTTATTGCTGCTGATCTGGATGCTTCTTTTGAGGATGATACTGTTGGAGCTCTGGCAGCATCAATTACGGCTAATATTAATAAATCTATGGACCGGTTGCAAACCAGCCAGTCGCATCAGGTAACTATTGAGGCGGAGGACGGCAAGCTCTTTTTTACTGATGCCGGTATGGGAATTCTTGTTGTTACAACTAACAAGAATGTAAATATTGGTCTGGTAAGATTGGAAATTAAAAACGCTTTAACTAAATTAAAATTGAAGAAATAATTGATAGTAAACTACAAATTATTAGGTCAACTTTATGGTTTCAATTAATTACTCTGCTAGAGAAGTTTGCTGCAAGATTGTGTATTATGGCCCGGGATTATCGGGTAAAACTACAAACCTGCAGTATGTCCATAGCAAAGTCCCTGGTAATACTCGAGGCGATTTGATATCATTGGCAACTGAAGCCGACCGAACCCTGTATTTTGATTTTCTTCCAATTAATATTGGTACTATCAATGGTTTTGCAGCCAAATTTCAATTATACACTGTTCCCGGTCAGGTTTATTATAATGCCACCAGAAAACTGGTATTACGCGGTGTTGACGGTGTTGTATTTGTAGCTGACAGCCAGACTGACAAGATGGATGAAAATATTGAATCTCTGGCTAATCTCGAAGATAACCTTCAGGAGTATGGGTATGATCTTGATAATCTCCCGATGGTAATTCAATACAACAAACGTGATTTGCCGAACATATCATCTCTTGATGTATTAAATTCACAACTCAACCAAAAGGGAAGACCCTTTTATGAAGCTTCAGCTTCAATTGGCAACGGTGTTTTTGATACATTAAAGTTAATTATTAAAATCGTTCTTGATAAAGCAAAAACTACAGGTGGACAAAAAGCTGCCACACCCTCTTCAAAAGCTGTGATTGAACCACCAGCTCAGATTCCACAACCTGAACATCCAACTGTATCCTCACCTCCTGTTAATAGGCAACCGGTAGTAACACAACCTGAAGCAGAAAAAACTAAAACTGTCGAGGCAGTAGGAATTCCCCAACCTGTCGTTCAGAAAGAAAAAGTTCCCGTGGGACAACCGACTGCATCCGTTGAACCAGTTTTAGCAGGAACTAAGAAAGAAAAAGCTGAAACAGCAACGTATCGTCCCTATCCCGGCAGTAAAGCTACTGAGGTAGAAGGGGCCATTATTCCCTCAATACCATCACCATCTCAAGGTGTGGAGGGGACTGGAGTAGAACAGAAAATTATTTCATCTAATGATAATGCTGACCTGAGTATAAGATCCGAGAAGTCACCATCAATGGCGCCATCAATTCGGAAACGGTCAGATTTAAAAAAGAAAAAAAGAGGCTTCTTTAAACGCCTGTTTGGAATTAAGTAGCCATGAAGGAGGCAGAAATGGTAGACGATAGCTTAATTCTCTATGAAGAGGAAACCAGCAAAATCGATGCAATCATTTCAAAAATGTTAAGATCAGCAGAAGCTAAATGTGGTTTGTTGGTTGACAAGGACGGACATCTGATAGCAAGGCAGGGGTTTACAAATTCTCTGGATACTACTGCTCTGGCAGCATTGCTGGCCGGTTCATTCGCTTCTACCAGGGAAATTGCAAGGCTGGTAGGTGAACCGGAATTTTCGGTGCTTTTTCACCAGGGTAAAAAGGACCATATCCACATGTCCCTGGTGGGAGAACGCTCAATATTGGTTGTTATATTTGATGATCGTACAACTATTGGAATGGTAAGATTGTATGCAAAAGAGACAGCTCTAGAGTTAGCGCAAATCTTTGAGGAAATCAGCAAAAATTCTAATAAAAAAGCTCCGCCCTCTGTTACTGATGATTTTGCCAGTAAGGCTCAGGATAAACTGGATGATATTTTTCAGGATTAAGTTTTTTTTGGGAGTGATCAATCGTTAAATAATAACTATACTAATGAACAGGATTAAACACAACAATATAGGTAATTATGGTTTCTGATTTAGGAGCAATGCTGATAAAATCCGGCACTATTACACCTGAACAGGCAGAAGAGGCCGAACAAACAGCAAAGGATAACAATGAAAAACTGGAAGCGGTTTTAGTACGCATTGGTGTTATAAAGTCTGAGGAAGAAATAGCTCGTATAATCGGAAAGCAGCTCAAAATAGGGACGCTTCGTCTTGATGATGTTGAGCTTAATCTGGAAGTTATCCAGTTAATCCCGGTTGATATTGCCCGTAAATTTAAAGTAATTGCTGTCTCAAAGCTAAATAAAACCTTGCTTGTTGCAATAAGTGATCCCAATAATATTTATGTACTCGATGCGATTAAATTTATTACCGGTTGTACTGTCCAACCGGTTATTTCACCTGAAAAGGCCATTGAAAAAGCAATAGATAGTTACTATGCTGAAGAAAGTGGTATCTCTGAAATTGTAAAAGGGTTGGAGGACAGTGAGGATCTTGAAGTTGTCTCAGTGGAAGATCTCCCCAGTGAATCTGACCTCATGTCTGCTATTCAGGACAAACCTCTTGTAAAATTAGTTGATTCAATTATTGCTGATGCTATCAGAATAGGGGCATCGGATATACATTTCGAAATGTATGAAAAACGTATTCGGGTACGATATCGTATCGATGGTGATCTTCAGGAGATGGCTCCTCTACCTTTCAAATACCGAGCAGCAATTGTCTCTCGTATTAAGATTATGGCGGAGTTGGATATCTCTGAGAGAAGACTTCCCCAGGATGGCCGTATCAAAATTAAAATTTCAGGTCGAACAGTCGATTTGCGTATTTCAGTTCTTCCCACTATCTTTGGTGAAAAAGTCGTTATGCGTATTCTGGATCCAAATGCTCTTATGGTTGATATGACTAAACTTGGTTTCAGGAAAGAGGATTTGAAAAAGTTCGCAAAAGCGATTAACTTGCCATTCGGAATTATACTTGTAACCGGTCCGACCGGATCAGGTAAGACGACATCATTGTACTCTGCGTTGAAACAGATTAATAAAGTTGATACTAATATTATGACCGCTGAAGATCCGGTGGAGTTTAACTTTGACGGTATCAACCAGATTGCTGTGAGAGCCAATATTGGGATGACTTTTGCTGCTGCATTAAGGTCATTTCTTCGACAGGATCCCGATATTATAAT
>DAOWMZ010000073.1 GCA_030642845.1 Candidatus Zixiibacteriota bacterium | reverse complement strand
GTGCCTGTCCAGACAAAGGACAACCACTGGGGGTTGTCCCTACACAAAAGTGGTTTATTTTGTGGATTGTAAACACTTTCTTGACAAATCAAAAAAAAACAGGTCGTGGCTGAGCCACTTCCTGTTAATTATAAATTACTTTTTAACCTTATTCAGCTATAACTTCAACCGAACCGGCTGGGCTGATTACTACAGCTCCAACAGATCCGGATAAATTTTGTTCATTGATATTATCTGCCAACTGCCCCGGTATCGGCACTGGCAGCAAAGTCGAAGTCATGATACTGTCAGGAACACCCCAGTAAGCATAAACGAAAATATCATAAGTTCCCGGGTTTGTATCTCCACCCGAAAGATTATTGACCGTAAATGCCTCATTCTCGATAGTGACTGATGTAGCCTGAGAGGTAACAAACTGGCTGTACCCCATTGTCAAATAAGATGAATCCTGCTTGACTGTTGCAATAATATAGCCTTCAACTCCGGCAGCCCCTGTCCATTGAACATTGACCAGATCCGAGGGATCTTTTATAGATGGTAAAACCGATGTAATAGTTAAGTTTGCCGGTAATACAACTGTGATTGTATCACTAAACAAATCAGAATCCCCGACAATATATGATCTGATTCCCGAGGCAAGATGATTCGATGAGTCAATTGTCCGGATGTAATATGATCCATTATAAATCAGACTATCATCTGCAACTACAATATCAGCTTCAGTCAGGGAAGTGTCATTGCGCTTTATATCAGCTACCATGACAAAAATATCCAGCCCGGGATCCTTGATCAATGAGCCAATAAAATGATATTCATTATCATCATCTCCGGGACCAATAGGTGTAGAATCGCCATCACAACCAGAAAAAACGATGATTGCAATGATAATAAATAAACCTGACAAGGTCAGTTCTTTTTGAAGAAAATACTTTTTCATATACTGTTTATCGACTTAAATGGCAAAAGGATTTAACATATTTATTAAATCCTTTTTACAATCTTAAGATATCCAGTTCAGAGACTTACCCTTTTTAAGAGCGGGTAGGAATCCTTTCCTGCCCGGTTATCCTGTCAGGATAGGAATCCAGACAGCGCAAAAAAGATATCTAATTCAGAGATTTACCCCTTAAAAAAGAACTTTTTAAATACCATTTCAGCCGGGCAAAATTTTGTAATCGAGGATTGCAGTAAATTGAATCCAACAAATGCTGCTAATAACAGCCCATATGGGGATACAAAATAGTACAATCCTATTGATATTAAAATCATCGATCCGGCCATCATTCTTATTGAATTTTCAATAGTCATTTATTTCTCCTTCTTTATAATCTATATTTACAAACATCAGAAACTGTGGTTAGTTTCAAAAATAATAAAACAGGCTATGCCTGTTAGAAACCATAGGTCAGTTTCAAATAAACATTATCATTTAATTGAAATTGACCAAAATCGGTCGATTTATACTTTCCGTCAAAAATATTCCCACCCAAAGTAATATTTACTTCGTCAGTATAACTATAAGAGACAGAAAAGCGACCATAGAAATCTTCATCAGTGGGTGAATAAAAACCAAATAATGATAGATTGACCAATTCAGAATTGAGCAGTTTAGTCCAGCGGGTAGTTAACAGATGATAAACTTCATCTCTGATAAATTCCGCCCCTTCCATCTGGGTTTGATATATTCCATGATCAAGCATATAATCAGCCTGCCATTGTAGATTAGCAGTCAGGTTGTCGGCTACCTGTTTTTCAAAACCAATCAGTCCCTTTACAATCGAATTGGGAATATATGGATTATCACCGTCCGTATCCTGACGGGAATCAAAATATCCACCTTCCATCCATAGAATTCCACCAACAATCTGTCCCCTAAGAGAACCGCCATAAACATTTAATTTTGGATAAACAGGTGAACCCATTTCCCCCATCTCAGGATCAAAACCGACCGGGTTCTTATAAAAGCCCTTATAGAAATACAACGCTGTCCTGAATCCGGAAACCGATCCGGTCAGACGAGCAGCAATTTCACTGTTTTCAAATTTCTTTTCCGGTTCCGGAACAGGGGGAAGGTCTTCTCCTCCGATAATATCACCCACCATCGGATTATAGAAACTAAGCTTCTCCCCGGTTGGCAGACGGTTCGGTTCAAAATCAGGCGACCAGACCATCGCCAACGCTCCAACCGGACTGTAATATTCTACTCTCAAAGCATTCTGCGGAGCCTTTAAATACTGGTCATCACGTCCTATAAAAAAAGACTGATAATCTTTTGCAAAAACATCGTTGATAAAGATCAGATCACCTGTTCCCCAGGTCAGAATCTGACGACCTACTTTAATATCAAATTTTGAACCAGGACGGAATTTAAAATATCCTTCCCGAAGTTCCCATTCATATTGGGATGTACTACCGGCTCCGTCATAAGTGAAATCCAACCGGCCAAAAAATTGTCCATCATCACCCCAATGCTGGGCACGCAACTGCATGCGGGTTTCCGAGGCGGTAAACTCAGATGCTGTCGGATTATTTTCATCAATACGTCCACCGTATAATCCCTGAAGAAACCCATCAAGATTCAACTCAGCATTTACCTGACTGGCGGATATGCTTACTATAAATAAAAGTAATGTTAATACTACTATTCGCTTCATAATATTCATCCTCCCTTACTTGATGAATTCCATAGGAGGGTTCATAAGGTAACGCTCAGTAAAGATTTCATCTTTAATCCCGGTGTTATAATCTATATCTTCAAAAATTACATGAGTAACTCTGTTCTTCTTAACATCTTTCATCGTCCGATGAGTTATAGTGATAATCCCATCGACTTCTTTGATCTCCTCTGAGGTCATCACTTTGACCAACTTATCTTTCTTGCCGAAATAGAGTTCTTTGTAAGGCAGATAAGTTTCTTTATCAATGTAAGAGACTTTACGGGTAAACCCTTTATACTTCTCTTTGGGAGTTGATTCGATAACCCAAACGGCTTTATCATTCCATGTCGAATCATAAAGCAGCCGATGAGTGTCTTCAGACCAATGACGGCCGGAAACATCTTCATAACTGAAATCAGAACCGACAAAACTTGAGTTCTTGTCATCAGCAGAAATTTGTTTCACCAGATCAATGGCCGGAACATAGATCCATCGTTTGTCATTGCCCTTGGCACTTTTGTGAACCATAAAAGTTAAGCGGGAGACATCGGATGGCTTCTTGAAATAAGTGTAATATTTCTGGTCTCCACCATCTTCAACGTCCAGACGAAGCATGACAAATTCACGAATTCTTTCTTTCCCTTTTTTATCAATGATCCTCATCGATACATTAGCAACCCCATCATTACCGGCATAATAGTAGGCCATGTGTGATTTTTTCATGATCTCTTCAGCAGTCTCCTGAGCAAAAACATTTATGCTCAATAGTGCAAATAGTGTTAAGCTCAATAATACTATCTTTGATAGTTTCATTTCATTCTCCTATATTCTTTTTTTCTCATTTACTTTTTAACATCAGGCAGTAATTTCTTACTAAAAGTCTTAACAATAGCTGGCAACAGTAACATCGTTACTAATCCTGAAACAACCATAATAGCCAGGAAAAACGTTCCAACTGTTATATATGGAACCAGCGAGGAAAACATCATCGGGATGAAGCCGATTGCAATCACCATCACATTGCGGCTAATTGCTCTACCGGCCCCTTCAAATATTTCGTGGAAGGACTTATTAAAATCGCCCGTTTCCTTATGAATCGCCCTCAGTCGCTGGATAAAATGAATTGCAAAATCAACCGAAAGTCCCAGAGTTAACGATGAAAGGATTGCTATCGGCATATCATAGGGCTTACCAATATATCCGATAAAAGCGTAAATAGCCATAACGGTAATAGTCAACGGAAGCATGGAAATAACACCCCACTTAAAAGATCTAAACAGGAATATCATCATTAAAAGAACTACAACAAAAGCTCCTGACAGCGATACCCTCATTCCGGTAACCATCTTCTGCTGCCAGACAATATTTATATACGGCAATCCCGCCCAATGGATTTCTACTCCCTTGGGAGTAGGGTTTTTCGCTACATAATCACTGACAAATTCAACGGTTGACTGTACATCTCTGTTGTCGCCTCTGGTTAACTGTACCCAGAGATTGAGTTTATCATAATCAGAAGTGACCATTTTAAACAGGTCATCCGCATCCCCACCTGACATTTCAAACACAAACAGAAGCTGAGCTACTTCATCCTGATTGTCAGGTAAAACTGCTTTTGCAGAGTCGGCTTCAAACAACTCAAAGCGAACTTTTTTAACAATATCCGGAAGCCCTGCAGTCGCTCCTACTATTTCCTGCTTTTCAAGTTCTCTCTGTAGCCGTTCAACATATCTTAATACTTCAGGATCTTTCATCCGATCGGATTCTTCTGACTCAAAAACCAGATAATTCATATAAGTACCGGCCAGATGCTGGTTCATAACGGTGTCGGCAATTCTTATCGGATGTGATTTCTTGAACCATTTAACCGGATTGTCATTAACCACGATCATTGAAAGACCAACTGAAGAGATAATAATAATGACTGCAGTGACCCCTATTATCGCGATATTTCTTTTATGGGACAAGTTTCTAAATGAATTCATGATCGCTGCCAGAATTCCCTTTTCATCTTCATCACTACTCTTACCGAAGTTTCTTAGAGTCTTGTCTGAAATCAATGAAGCAATTGCCGGATTAATAGTAATTGACAAAAACCAGGATACCAGAACACCAAAGGCGATAAAGATGCCAAAAACCTGTACCGGCGGAATAGGAGTAAGCGTCAATGATAAAAAACCAGCGATTGTGGTCATTGAAGTAAACAACATCGGTAAAAAGAGAGTGTTGATAGAATTTCTTATACTTGCCTCTTTATGTTTGTATTTTCCATAATGGTCATGAAATTCAGAAATAATATGAATTGAATTCAAAACCGAAATCGGGATCAGGAATATGGGAATCATCGATGACATAATATGCACTGTATGTCCGGTGGCAATCAGCAGTCCCATAGCCCAGATAACAGACATTATAGCAACAATCATTGGAGCCATAATAATTTTAAGCTGGCGGAAAAACATAAACAGCAGTAGCAATATAATCAGCATTGCTGCCGGAGCTGATAAAGCCATCTGGGAGAACATTTCAGATCCAAAAGAATCTTCAGCAATAGGCAGACCGGCAATATGAAGCTTTTCATTACCTTTATATTTATTGGTAATTTCAGTTATTTCACCAGATATCCTGTGCGACATATCTTTGGACTCAATCGGAATAAAAAAGGCAATCACCTTGCGGTCTTCGGAAGCCAGTTTTCCTTTTAGAAGAGGATTCATCATTATTCGATCAAAAATATAATCAGCCTCTTCCTGCGTTTCTATCTCATCCCCCATCAACGTCTCTATTACAATAGAGCCTCCTGCCCCCTGTTTAATATCATCAACTGTCGATGGAGCCAGAATATCTTCAACAATTATCCCTTCAATATCTTCAATTTCAGATACAATATTATAGACCCTGTTAAGGATATCAGGAGTAAAAGCATTTTTGTCATCAACAACTCCTACCGCAATAAAATCATAAAGACTGAAATCCTCTTTAACCTGATGATCAAAAAGCCGCGCCGGTTCATCTGCCGGAAGCATATTCTCAGGGTCGGTATCTATTATGATCTTGGGAAATTGCATGGCAAAGAAAGCAGTTATTAGTACCGCGATGCCAATAATAATCCAGGGTTGTTTGATGGCAAATTCTGTAAGACCTTTTTTCATCTAATTTCCTTTCAATTCGTTTTCTTTTCTTTGCATATTTAGATAGATAAGAGATCAAAATGATTCACAATACTTTTAGTCATGCAAAAAATAACCATTTTTAGACAACATGCCCTTGCGTATCAATACCTTACGGCAAATCAAATATTTATTTTCTTGAGCCGTCAGGAATCCCTTCCTGACGGTTTATTATTATTCATGCTGTCAGGAAAGGATTCCTAACAGCTCAAGAAATCTATAGAATTACTGCTTCGGGAATTTTTTATTCCATTTTTCTTTGAGAATATTGGTGAGTTTGTTTTCCAGAGCTTTGGGGAGGTTTTCTTTTTTTCCTTCCCTGCAAAGACTGACTGTCTGTTTTAAAGAATCTACCATTATACGGCAGTTATTACACTGACCGATATGCTTTTCCAATTCCTTGCAAAGCTCAGGAGATATTTCACCATCAAGATAATCATTCAAATTATTTATATAATCACTGCATTGTCCGGCCATAATTATCCTCGAATACTTTAGAAAGATGATCCCTTAAAGCAACCCTAGCTCTCAGGACACGGGATTTGGCTGAAGCAACTGATTCTCCAATTAGATCAGCTACCTTTTTGATTGAAAGTTCTTCATAATACCTAAGAATAAAAGCTTCTTTGTATATTAGCGGTAAGGCTTCAATTGCATCATCAATTATATCTTTTAGCTCGTTCTGCTCAAGAAGTTTATGCGGATCCCTCCAATCAAACAGTCGGATACTGTTATGTTCAGTATCAATAGAATTTATAGATGGTAAGTATTCCTCAATAGGTTTAAGATCTGCCTTTTTATAGTTAGCCAGAAGAGCTCTGGTCTGATTCAGGGCTATAGAATAAAGCCAGGTTCCAAAAGCAGATTCTCCTCGAAACTGATCTATTTTATCAATGGCTTTTACAAGAGTATCCTGCACAATATCCTCAGCATCCTGGACACTTCCGGTCATCTTTAGAGCCAAGTTGTAAACCTTGCTCTTATGGTCATTTACCAATAATAGAAAGGCATCAAAATCACCTTTTTGAGCCTTTGCTACCAGTTGTTTTTCATCCATTAGATCAATTTACCATCAAAATGATTCAAAGAAATATTATTTCTTTTATTATATATAGGATTATGTGAATTTGGGGAAAATAAAAATTAAATAAATTGAAACTAAACTAAAACTTCATGTGTTTATATGGAAAAGAAAGACGGTTTGATTTTCATCATGATTTACACTAATGCCGTCTTAATCGCCCCGTGTTGTTATCCCTCCCCCACGGCACGGGGCGTATTTTTTATATAGATATCAGCCCAGTATATTTTCTATTTCTTTGATTTTTCTCTCAGCTTCATACCAATCATTGACATCATTGCCAGGAGTAAAACCATGCTTCTCAGAAATAAAATAAGCTACCTGCTCAACAAATGACTGACAATATTCAGATCTTTCTCCACTTAAAGAGATTGATGCCGAGCTTCCGTCTTCGCTAATAACGCTGAGAAATTGTGATTCCCCATCATCATTATAATCCACTGTTATGGCGACTGGTTGTTTTATCGCAACTAAAGGCACATTGATAAAATCAGGATCAGTACGACCGGTATAAAACTCTATACAATCAAAAACCCTTTCCTTTTTGCTG
>DAOWMZ010000181.1 GCA_030642845.1 Candidatus Zixiibacteriota bacterium | reverse complement strand
TCATTTCTGGCAGCAAACACGCGGGCAATAACCCTGCGGGAAAGACCAACTTCAGTTTGTTCGCCCAATGCCATCGATAAATCAAGTGCTTTCTGGCCATATTTCATAGCATCATCAAGATTATCCAATGCTAATTCAACATCAGCCAAACGTCTGGCTGCCTGCGAAACAAGAGCAGAATCAGGCGCCAAAAGCATACCGGAATGGTAAGCATTGCTGGCCAGAGATTTTGCTTTAAACATGTCCCCTTTTTCATATGAAAGTTCAGCCGAATATTTAAGGGCAATAACTTTCTCACGCTTAAGATCATGTTTTTCGATAATACTGATAGCCGCTTCAAGATGCCGGGCACTTATCACAAATTTACGCTTCTTTAAATTAACAAAGCCAAGTGAAAGAAGATTAACAGCTTGAGCATTTTCAAAACCTAATTTTTTATTTTCCTTAAGTGCATTTTTAAGAGCATCTTCGGCTTTTCCCCATTTACCAATATGGACCTTCAAAGTACCGATATTACCGGTAAGCTGAGCAGTCTTTCTGGGATTATCATCAGACATGCTCAAAGCATCTTCAAGAAAATCAATTGAAGCATTATAATCACATCGGATATATGATACTCTGGCAAGTTCATTAAGAGAATCAATTTGGCCGATGTTATCAGATGCTCTTCTAAATGCCGCCAGAGCATCGCGAGCTCTCATTTCAGCATTTTTAACATCACCGACAGCGAGATAAGATTTTGATAGAATTAATTGTACTCTTCCATAACGACGGTTCAATGGAAAATCAGCCAAAACCCTTGCACTTCTGAGACCGTTTTCTATAGCTTGTTTATAATTACCCTGGTGATAATAACTGTCGGCGGATAGTGAAAGATATAATCCAAATTCATGAGGACTGGACTCGAAATCAGTTTCGTTAACAAGCTTTACCTCTTGTATCGCAACGGTATACTTGCGCTGTCGAAACTGCTCTTCGATAGCCAATAGGCGATTATCGAACGAAATATTTGGTGAGGAAAGTCCCATTTAAAAATGTTTTCCTACTGGTTGCAAATTTATTCGCAACATTGTTTACAATCCTGTACCTACTTAGTCATAACACTCTTACTTCATTAGATGTTTCAATTGAATGATGCACTCGCAGTGCTTCCATGGGTGACACTAATAAAAATAATTCTAATAATTGATTTTACAATCAATATTTCCCAATCAAAAATATCACCATCACCAATATCTCTTAAAACACCATCACCGTCACTGTCATCTCCATTATCAGTAGTGTCTGTGTTAATTCCACCACCACCATCATCCCCATTAGATTGAGAATCGCCATCCCAGGGACCTTCGGCAAAGACAGGAGCAGAGATAAAGCAAGCAAGACTTAATAACAACAACAAAACTGCTGCAATTAGGCGTGACTCCTTTATCATGCTTCGCCTCCTTATATTATAATTACAATTATAGCTACAAAAAATAGATGTAGCCACATTAAAACTTCAAGATTTAAGCAACACGCAAAACGCATAATTTGCCATTAGCATATTAATATATACACATCCTATTGTCAAGCAATATATTAGGCGGCGCAGATCTTGCGCATTACGTTATGTCAATGTCACAATAAGACTTATAATGTTTCATCCTCCAATTACTGATATTTCAAATAGCATAATATATATTAATGAAGCAATATTTATTATATAATTATTCATTTTCGTTGCCTATCCATCAATTTAATTACAAATTAGATTTATGATTAACGGTATCTTTTTTGATCTTTTCGGAACATTATTTAAATATGGTGATATGTCAAAAGCTTGGGATAATTGGCTTATTACCCTTCACAAACTTCTTATTCCTCAAGGACTCAATATCACTGAGGAGAAATTCGCTTCTCATTGTGACCAGTTTTTCAACAAAGATGCACCGGCATCAAATCAGGATGGAATGACTGTTTACGAGTATCGCATCAATAGATTGTGTAAAAGCCTTAATATTTGTCTTGATAAGAGTTACATTAACAAAACAGCCAACTTAACAGCTAATGCCTGGCAAAAAGAGATAATATTGGCACCGGATTGTAAAAAAACACTCCAATTTCTTAGAAAAACTAAAAAGCTAGTTATAATAACAAATTATGATCACCCACCCCACATCGATTCGATAATGACACATTATAATATAAACCACTATTTTAAGGAAATTATAATTTCTGCAGAAGTGGGTTATAAAAAACCTGATCCTGAAATATTCCGAATCGCCCTGCAACGAACATCTTTGGAAGCGAAAGAAGTGGTTTATATTGGCGATACCGATGATGATATCAATGGCGCATTAGCAAGCGGAATCAAACCTATTCTAATTAATAACAGCTTCAATCAAGACCAATCGGCATATGATTATTATCATAAAAAGCTCCCTGAAAATAACACCTCAACTAACGACAATTCAAACATTCTAACTATTCTAAAGTTAAGCAGTCTGACTGAAATATTCCCATAGAGTTATTACAAACACAAATAATTATGCGGAGAATAAAAAGATTATTTACTCAAATTCAGGGCAAAACACTGTTTAACGACTGTAAGCTACAGGGACTAAACATCTTCCGCTTACAACCGACAATAAACAGAGCCTATAAAAATGTTGTAATTAAGTAAGTTTTTTTCATATAGCGTATTGACATCGGAAAATAATATTATATAATTGTAGGCTGTTTTATAGTTATTGGACAAATGTTTAAGGTTGGTGAATGAAAACATATATACCTAAAGTTGACCCGCATAATAAAAAATGGTGGGTGCTGGATTTAGACGGAGTTATCCTGGGACGTGCAGCTGTCAAAGTGGCTAATGTTCTTCGTGGTAAAGATAAACCTATTTTTACTCCTCATCTTGATACCGGCGATCATGTTGTTATTGTTAATGCTCGGAATGTAAAAGTGACCGGCAAACTAAAACCTCGCCAGATGAAGTATTACAGATACTCCGGTTATCCGGGTGGTCTGCATGAAACAACATTTGAAAAGATGATGTTGAAAAGACCGGAAGAAGTTTTCCGACTGGCAGTCAAAAGAATGCTTCCCAAAAATAGGCTGGGAAGAAAGATGTTTAAAAAGCTTCATGTATATGCTGATACCCAGCATCCGCATAAAGCTCAAAACCCAGAAATATTAAAACTTAAGTAATAGAAAAGTATATGCAACAAGACAATTATGCAGCTACCGGCCGTCGTAAGTCATCAGTAGCCCGGGTCATAATGACCAAGGGTGGAAGTGATTTTATGATTAATAATCGCGAATGCAAAAAATATTTGACTCGTGATCCGTTGGTAGCCCATGCTCAGGAACCATTGATTGCGACTGAGATGCTTGGCGAGTTTTCCATTAAATGCAAAGCTTCCGGTGGTGGTCTTTCAGGACAGGCAGGAGCCGTCCGTTTGGCCGTAGCCCGTGCCTTGCTGAAATTCAATCCGGAACTTCGCGCTACTTTGCGTAAAGGCGGGTTTCTTACCCGGGATGCACGTGAAGTTGAACGGAAAAAATATGGTCAGCCAAAGGCCCGCAAAAGGTTCCAGTACTCCAAACGTTAATTTGGAGTTGACAAAAACAGTTATCCCTTTTATTAGGGAAATAAGCAGTTTCGATTGACCGGATCAGAGGTCCCGCTTTCTACAGGGTCTGATCCGGATTGATGTCGTTACGAAGTTAAACCAATTATATCAAAGGAATCACATGATTGATCCCCAGGTAAAAGATTTATTGGAAGCAGGGGTCCATTTTGGTCATCAGACTCGACGTTGGAACCCAAAAATGAAGCCGTTTATTTTTGCGGCACGAAATGGTATTTATATCATTGACCTCCAGAAAACTCTCAATGCTCTTACTCAAGCCAAGAGAAAAGTAAAAGAAACAGTAGAAAAGGGACGCTCAATTCTTTTTGTCGGCACTAAAAAGCAGGCCAAAGCTGTAATAAAAGACGAAGCCCTTCGATGCGGTGGTTACTTTGTAATCGAGCGTTGGTTAGGTGGAATGCTGACAAATTTCAACACAATCAAGAACTCAATTAAAAAGCTCAAAGATATTGATAAGATGAGAGCCGACGGGACACTTGAAAAATTTACAAAAAAAGAACGTGCCCGTATTGAGAACAGTGCTGAGAAACTGCAGAAGGTATTAGGCGGAATCAAAGATATGATCCATCTTCCCGGACTGATAGTTGTAGTTGATGCCCATAAAGAGCAGATCGCTGTGGCAGAAGCATCACGTTTGGGAATTCCGATAATTGGAATCGTTGACACCAATGCCGATCCGGATCTTATTGATTTCCCGATCGCTGCTAACGATGATGCTATTAAATCAATTCGTATATTAATCCGTGCTCTGGTAGAAGCAGCACTGGAAGCAAAAAACGCCACACCACAGAATATTGGTGATACTCCTGAGGCTAAAACTCAAAAGAGAATAGAACCAAGGAATCCTGATCCCAATAGGGTGAAGCCCAACCAGGGATAATTTAGAAAGGCTAAATGAAATGTCTATAAATGCATTACAAGTAAGAGAACTCCGGGATAAGACCGGTGCCGGAATGATGGACTGCAAAAAAGCTCTGGTTGAAGTTGACGGAGACGTTGAAAAAGCTATTACATATCTTCGTGAACAAGGTATCTCCAAAGCAGCCAAAAAAGAAGGGCGTACCACAGCAGAGGGTGTTATAGCAACATATATCCATACCGGTGACAAACTGGCTGTTATGGTAGAAGTAAACTGCGAAACCGATTTTGTTGCCAGAACCGATAATTTCAAAACTTTCGCCAAAGATCTGGCCATGCATATTGCCGCCTCTTCCCCAATTTGCGTTACTCGCGAAGAACTGGATCAGGAAACTATCGAAAAAGAACGTGAAGTTTATCGTCAGCAGGCCATCAACGACGGGAAACCGGAAAAAATCGTGGATAAGATTGTTGACGGAAAAATCGATAAATATTATGGCGAAGTTGTTCTTATGGAACAGCCCTATGTTAAAGACAGTGATAAAACTGTTGAAGAATTCATAAAAGGAACCATTACTACTCTGGGTGAAAATATGAAAGTGGCAAGATTCACTCGTTATCGCTTAGGTGAATAATTATGGACTCCGAGGACAATAGTCCAAAGTACAAACGTGTTCTTATAAAGATTTCCGGTGAGGCTC
>DAOWMZ010000310.1 GCA_030642845.1 Candidatus Zixiibacteriota bacterium | reverse complement strand
GGAAATGCTTTTGCTGTTGAAAAAAAGGCTAAAGACAAGAAAGCGACAACTCAGAAGAAAGCGACAACAAAAAAGACTGACACTAAGAAGACTGATGCTAAGAAGACTGATGCTAAGAAGAAGGATACACCTTCTGTCAAAAAGAGCAGTAAAAAGAAATATGATAATTTCATAGATAAAAACAAAAATGGAATTGATGACCGTCGTGAAAACCTTAAGAGTACATCTGTTTCCAAGAGTGCAAAAAAGAGTACCACCAAGAAAGCAGAGGCAAAAAAAGACACAAAAAAAGATGACAAAAAAGCAAAGAAAAAAGACTGAACTTTAACACATATTTATTCACATCGTCTCAAAAACCCCGAGTTAAAGCGGGGTTTTTTTATATGTAATAATTTTAAAAATAGAGTATTTTGCATCATTTTAGCTTGACTATTGTTATAATCTTTGTAACTTGTTATGCTGACTGACAATGCGACTGCCATTGTGGCAGTCTTTTATGGGTAGGTGAATTGGAATGGCTTTTGAAAATCTGACAGATCGGGAAAAAAGAGTTCTTAAAAACTTAATAAATTACTATGTCGCGTCCGCTGATCCGGTCGGTTCAAGGATTATTGCCAATAAATTCAAAATGGGAGTTTCATCAGCAACAATCAGAAATACTCTTCAGGATCTGGAAGAGTTAGGACTTGTTACTCAGCCGCATACCTCTGCCGGAAGAATCCCAACCGATCTTGGATATCGTGTTTATGTAGATAAACTTCTGAAACCGGGTGTACTTTCTGAATCCGAGAAGAATAAAATCAAAGAGACAATTCTTCAGGAAGGACATGGTATTGATGATATCCTGGGGCAGACCTGCCGGGTTTTAAGCGACATTACCAACCAATTAGGGGTGTCAATAGCTCCAAGATTTGAAGAGGGATTGTTAAAAAGAATAGAACTGATTCCGGTTACTGAAGAACGAATTATGGCGGTAATAGTTGTAGAATCTGGATTGGCTCGGTCTGTTATTATTGAGGTTGAGACATCCATTTCAGAAAAAGTTTTACATGAAGTTGAAACAGTATTAAATGAAAGGTTAGCCGGATTATCATTAGGGCATATCAGGGATACCATCAAAGAACGCTTATCGAATCTCTCCGAAGGGGGACGTTTGATAAAATTGATTATTGATTCCAAAGAAAAAATCTGGACTGATGGCCGCCCTGAGGATATTAAAATTGCCGGTACTGATAATCTTGTCATACAACCCGAATTTGCAGATCTCAAAAAAATATCAGAATTAGTAAAACTGATTGAGGATGGCAACATCCTGAAGGATTTGTTTATCAATGCCGGAGAAGAAGGGCTGATTATTACAATCGGGCATGAAAACCAGTTTTCAAAAATCATGAACTGCTCGTTGGTAACCTCGACCTATCGTGTTGGGAAGATCACCGGGACTATAGGAATTGTCGGCCCGACACGGATGGCTTATGAAAAACTGGTATCAGTAGTTGATTACACTGCCAAAACTATTACCGAAACCCTTTCCGGAGTAAAAGAGAAGGAGCAAGAGTAAAGAATGGCCAGGAAAAAGGATAAAGAGAAAAAAGTGTCTAAGACTGAAAACGAAACACAATCTAATACTGAAGCGGATGTTGAAAAAGAAGTTGATACAGAAGTAAAAGTTGAATTAGAAAATTCTGATCAGGATGAAGAACCCATAGAAGATGAGATTGAACTTTCCGAAGAAGAGAAGCTAACAAATCGGGTTGTGGAATTAGAAGACAAACTTCTTCGATCCGCTGCCGAATTTGATAATTATAAAAAGCGGATTGCTCGAAGTTATGATGAGATGATCCGTTTGGCAGATGATAGAATTCTAACAGAAGTGCTTGATATCGTAGATAATTTTGAACGGGCATTAAATACCGATAATAATGCCAACTCAGAGTCATTGCGTGAGGGTACAAAATTGATTTATTCCCAAATGACCGGGTTGCTTGAAAAGCATAATGTCAAACCAATTGAAGCATTAGGGAAACCATTTGATCCCAATTTTCATGAGGCACAAATGCAGGTTCCATCGGATGAATATGATGAAGATATTGTCGCTCTCGAAATCAGTAAAGGCTACCTCAAGAACAAAAGAGTACTCAGACATTCAAAAGTGGGAGTGAGTTCAGGAAAAGCAAAAGAAGAAAAATCTGAAGAATAAATATGAAATATATTTTTAGTAATAATAAAGGAGATTATCAATGGGTAAAATAATAGGCATTGATCTGGGGACAACTAATTCATGTGTCTCCGTTTTAGAAGGACAGGAACCGGTAGTGATTCCAAATCAGGAAGGGGCTCGTACTACCCCATCAGTTGTAGCTTTTACCAAAGACGGTGAACGTCTGGTTGGTGCAGCCGCAAGACGTCAGGCAGTAACTAACCCGGAAAATACAATTTTCTCTATAAAAAGATTTATGGGAAGAATGCACTCTGAAGTTTCCAGTGAAGAAAAAATCGTACCATACGAAGTAATTGCTAATGACAAAGGGGCTGTTGAAGTAAAAGCCGGTGGCAAGCAATATACACCTCCAGAAATTTCTGCTATGATTTTGAGATACTTGAAGAAGGCGGCGGAAAACTATCTCGGTTCCGAAGTAATCCAGGCTGTTATAACCGTTCCGGCTTATTTTAATGATTCTCAACGCAAGGCTACCAAAGACGCAGGTAAAATTGCCGGCCTTGAAGTTCTTCGCATTATCAATGAACCGACAGCAGCATCGCTCGCTTATGGGTTGCAAAAAGATACAACTCAGAAAATTGCAGTATTTGATCTTGGCGGTGGTACTTTTGATGTCTCTATTCTGACTATTGCCGATGGCGTATTTCAGGTGGAAGCAACCAACGGTGATACCCATCTTGGCGGTGATGATTTTGATCAGGCAATTATTGATTGGATGGCTGAGGAATTTAAAACATCACAGGGAATTGATCTTCGTAAAGACAGAATGGCATTGCAGCGTTTAAAAGAGGCGGCAGAAAAAGCCAAGATTGAACTCTCATCAACAATGCAGACCAATATAAATCTTCCTTTTGTCACTGCTGATCAGTCCGGACCTAAACATCTTGATCTTACATTAAGCCGGGCTAAATTTGAGCAGTTGACCGATCATCTTGTTCAACGTACAGTAAAACCATGTCAGGCTGCATTAGCTGATGCCAAACTCTCATTTGGTGAAATCGATGAAGTGGTTTTGGTCGGTGGTATGATCAGAATGCCAAAAATTATTGAAATAGTCAAAGAGATGTTTGGCAAGGACCCTCACAAAGGTGTCAATCCTGATGAAGTAGTAGCAGC
>DAOWMZ010000134.1 GCA_030642845.1 Candidatus Zixiibacteriota bacterium | reverse complement strand
TTAAGTTTAAGATCTTTACCTGAAAGATTTTTTATCGATGCTTGCGATGCTTCATTGGAAATAGGTTCGTAAGCAACCCAGGTTGCTTTTTGAAATATTTTTTCAAATTCATTTTTAAAACGTGCCATTGTTGGCGAATTAAAGGACTCTGAAAATACCGCTAATTTATCCCCATTGTTCTTTTCGTATTTCTCAAACTGTTTCTTCCAAAAATCGGTGAAATCATCTAATTTTCTTTCTTTACCTTTAAAGCGAACTTTTTTGGAACGATCAGGATCATACAGATTTAAAATTGCCGCCTGCATAAATATATTCGAGGCACCTAAAGATGAAGGGTGTTTTGGATTACCCTCTATCTTGGTTGGCCGCCCTTCATGGCTTTCAACTAAAAGACCATAGGCTGAATTTCCCAAAGACATGGTTGTAGCGTAAAATTGAGGAATCCCTGGAATTATTTCTTCGGGTTGTTTGACATAGGGAATAATCTTCTCTACAGGCCGCCGACATCCGGCCAGACCAGCCAGAGCAATCGAAGCACCCATAATAGATAGAAAGCTTCGCCTGTTAAACTGATTAACATCCTCTGATTTTTCGGTGTGGTGTTCTTTTAGAAGCCGCTCTTTGTATTCAGGATTGTTTCTGAGATTTCCCAGACTTCGCCAGTATTTTTTATTTTTATCAGTCATAATAATTATCTATGGCAGCCCGAACAATTAGTCGGAGGATTAATGTTTTTTTCGTCAATAATTTTATTAGCCAATTCCATCTGGTTTCTTGGTTTTATCCAGTCCATATCAACAATGTTTTCCTGCGGTCTGAGATGATCTTGCGGGTTACGATGACAATCCAGGCACCATCCCATCGATAAAGGTTTGACCTGTGTGACTTTTTCCATCCGAGCTACATTTCCGTGGCAGGAAAAACAGCCGACACCGGCATCAAGATGTGCGCTGTGATCAAAGTAAACATAATCGGGAAGGTTGTGTATTCGAATCCATTCAATTGGTTGTCCGCTGGTCCAACTTTCTAAAACCGGTTGTATTTTTTCACTTTGAGCAGTTACAATCGTATGACAATTCATGCAAGTCTGCGTTGGTGGTATGTTGGCATGTTGAGAAACCTCAACATAATTATGACAATAGCGGCAGTCGATTCCCATATCTCCGGCGTGAACCTTATGGCTGTATTCCACCGGCTGGATCGGCTGATAGCCAACATCAGTGTACATGGGTGAAGCAAAATACCAGATTAACCCAATAATCCCACTCACCGCTGCGATAGAAACTACTATAACTAAAACAGGAAGTTGATTAGTCCATTTTGGAAATAATTGTCCCAACTACAGGCCTTTATCTTTAATAAATTCAATTATAGTGTATCAATAATTCACTGCTTATCTGTAATACCTATTCTATAAAAAAAATTTATACTATATGCAACAGAAAAAATTAAACAAACTACAATCTATATGTTGTCTTAATTCAGTTAGATTACTATTAACTTTAATTTCGCAAATCCAATATTTAAATATACATTTTATTTTAATCTTTTTATTACTCCATGAATGTTCTTAATTGCCTTATGGTTCCAATTATTAATAAATATTTTATTTTATTTGTGGATAGATAACAATTATTTCCTTAATACACAAATAAAAAGATAATATAGCTCTATGAAGTACAAAATAATTTAATATATTGCTTCGGATATGAATATTTTAATAGTATATTTTATTATTAATAAGGGAAAATATTAAAAAAAATGATATTTTCTCTGAACTTTTTAATGAGTACGTAATTGTAGTGTTTATATGTTTTTGGTTAAGGATATGACTGAAATAGAAAACAGAAAGATACTCAATAAATCAAAAGATAAAACCTCTTCCGCCTGTATTCACTGTGGTGATCCCTGCGGAGAGGGTAGTCTTCAGGAAGGGGATAATTATTTTTGTTGTCCCGGTTGTTGGACTGTTTATAATTTATTGAATGAAAATGATTTGGATGGTTACTATGCTATTGAGAACAAACCTGGCCTGAGACCTGATCGACTCAATTCAGTCGAGCGGTTCGATTATCTTGATAAAAAAGAGATCAGGGAAAAACTATTTGATTATAATAATGGAAAAACAGCACGGATAACTTTTTCTATCCCACAGATACATTGCTCTTCGTGTATATGGCTTCTTGAAAATCTTTATAAATTGAACCCTGCGATACAACTATCAAGAGTAAATTTTCAAAAACGAATTGCCTCAGTTACTTTTAATATCAACGAACTCTCATTAAAGGATCTGGTTTATTTACTGGCTTCAATAGGTTATGAACCGGAAATAAATTTATCTACTGTTGGCACTAAAAAGAAAGATACTTCTTTTAGGACGCTTTACGCCCGGTTGACAGTGGCTGGATTTAGTTTCGGTAATGTTATGCTTCTCAGTTTCCCTGAATATCTTGGGTTTGATGCTGAAGTTGAAGCGAGTTACGGATTTATATTTAGTTACCTGAAAATACTATTATCACTTCCGGTAATATTTTATAGTTCCTCCACCTTTTTTGTTTCGGCTTATAAAAGTATCAGGCAGAAACATATTAATATGGATGTACCTGTATCTATAGGGATAATTATATTATTTTTAAGGTCATTATACGAAATAATTATGCTTAATCAGGCAGGATATTTTGATTCGATGTGCGCCCTGGTCTTTTTATTATTAGTGGGCAGGCTTTACCAAAAGAAAACATATTTCCATCTTGCTTTTGAAAGAGATTATCGTTCTTACTTGCCAATTTCAGTTACAACTATAAATAAAAGTGGAAAAGATACTAGTATCCCTCTCGATGAATTGAAAAAAGGTATGAGAATAACTATTCGTAATTATGAAATTATTCCAGCCGATTCAATTTTTATTAAGGGTCAGGGTGAAATTGATTATAGTTTTGTTACCGGTGAATCAACCCCGGTGGCCATATCATCAGGTGACAAAGTTTATGCCGGTGGTCGGCAAATGGGGCAATCTATAGAGTTGGAAATAATTAAAAAACCTTCACGCAGCTACCTGATGCAGCTCTGGGAGCAAACCGAACAAATTGTAGAAGAGCAACCCGGCTTGACTACTATGGCAAATAAATTAGCGGTTTACTTTACACCGGCGATCCTGGCTTTGTCACTTGTAACCGGAATCTACTGGCTTATTTTTGACCCTTCCCGAGCTATGAATGCGGCTACGGCGGTTTTGATTATTGCTTGTCCTTGTGCTATAGCTCTGGCTTCGCCCTTCACATTGGGGACTATCCAGCGACTAATGGGAAAAAGCAAACTTTTCTTAAAGGACGAATCGGTTGTGGAAAAGATGTCTCGATTAAGCACTATAATATTTGATAAAACTAATACAATAACACAATCAGGTGCTGCCACGCCGGTATTTGTAGGTGCTGATTTATCCGAAGAACAAAAATCGATGATATATTCACTGGCCCGGCAGTCAACGCATCCTCTATCAGTCCTGATCACGGATTTACTTAAGGGCAGCAAAATTTACTCAATAAAAAACTACAATGAACGCCGGGGACTGGGTTTGGAAGCGGATGTAAATGGCTATTACATTAAAATTGGTTCACATAAGTGGATGGGTATTAAGAACAAAGATAAGATTGAAATAACTTCGGTTTTAGTTTCTATAGATAATGAAATATTGGGATATTATCGAATTGCAAATCTTTTCAGAAAAGGATTGACTCAGGTCGTTTCTGAATTAAAAAAAGATTATTCTATTTCACTCTTGTCAGGAGATAATGACTCAGAAAAAGATAGAATAGCAGGCATGTTCGGCACTGATGCAGAACTGCTGTTTAACCGCTCCCCGCATGATAAATTGTCTTATATCAATTCACAGATTAATTATGGACAACAAACCGCAATGATAGGTGATGGTTTAAACGATGCCGGTGCTCTGAAAGCTGCCTCGGTGGGAATTACAATTGCAGAAAACAATTCGTCATTTTCCCCGGCTTGTGACGGCATCCTGATAGCATCTGAATTCCGCCACCTTCCTCAATTATTAAAATTATCATCTGATGGAATAAAAATAATAAAAGTAAGTTTTATAATATCTTTACTATATAATATTATCGGATTGACATTCGCCGTCCAGGGCACATTGTCGCCTGTTATAGCGGCGGTGTTGATGCCGGCCAGTTCGGTTACGGTTGTACTATTAACTACACTTGCATCATTTGTATCAGCCAGAAGAAGAGGTTTAATATAATGGAAGTAATGGTATTGCTAATCTTTTTTTCGTTGATTGTGGCAATTGGCTTTCTGTTGGCATTTATCTGGGCATTGAAAAAAGGTCAGTTTGATGATATGTTGACTCCTTCTATAAGGATGTTATTTAATGAAAATGGGAAAGAAGATAATAATAAAATTGGAGAACGTTGATGGCTGTTGAAATATTTGAGTATGATAATAAAATTGTAAGGGATTTCGGACTGGCTACTATTTTCTGGGGAGCGGTGGGGATGCTGGTTGGACTTCTGGCGGCACTTCAATTATTTCTCCCGGAATTAAATTTTGAATTCGGCCCAACCACGTTTAGCAGGATACGACCTCTTCATACTAATGCGATGATTTTTGCTTTTGTCGGAAACGGCATATTTATGGGAGTTTATTATTCGCTTCAGCGACTTTGCAAAGCCAGAATGTACAGTGATCTGCTAAGCAAAATAAATTTCTGGGGTTGGCAGCTTATCATTGCTTCTGCTGTCCTGACGCTTACCACCGGGTTTACAACTTCAAAAGAATATGCGGAACTTGAATGGCCCATCGATATTGCAATTGCCGTTATCTGGATAATTTTTGGCTGGAACATGTTCGGCACAATAATAAAAAGACGGGAAAGGCATATGTATGTGGCTATTTGGTTTTATATAGCCACGTTCATTACAGTTGCTATTTTACATGTAGTCAATTCAATCGAATTACCTGTTACATTTTTAAAAAGCTATCCTGTTTATGCAGGTGTGCAGGATGCCCTGGTTCAATGGTGGTATGGCCATAACGCAGTCGCCTTTTTCCTGACTACGCCATATCTGGGACTGATGTATTATTATCTTCCCAAGGCAGCCAACCGCCCGATTTTTTCTTACCGTCTTTCAATTGTACATTTCTGGTCTTTGATCTTTATATATATATGGGCCGGTCCTCATCATCTTTTATATACTGCCCTCCCCAATTGGGCACAGTCGCTGGGTACTGTATTTTCAATAATGCTTATAGCTCCTTCATGGGGAGGTATGCTTAACGGGCTGTTGACCCTTCGTGGTGCCTGGGATAAAGTCCGTGATGATCCGGTACTGAAATTTATAGTGGTAGCTATTACGGCCTATGGCATGGCTACATTTGAAGGGCCGATGTTGGCTATTAAATCGGTTAATGCCATATCACATTATACTGATTGGACTATTGCCCATGTACATGTTGGAGCACTTGGCTGGAACGGATTTTTGACCTTTGGAGTTCTCTATTGGCTGATACCACGAATATATAATACCACGCTCTATTCAAAGAAAATGGCTGAATATCATTTCTGGATCGGTTTTTTGGGTATTCTCGGTTACGTCGTGCCGATTTATTTTGCCGGGCTTACACAAAGTTTAATGTGGAAACAATTTACACCCGAAGGTTTTCTGCAATATCCTAATTTCCTGGAAACAGTTCTTCAAATAATACCTATGTATATAATAAGAGCCTGTTCCGGAGGATTGTATCTTATCGGAATGTTGATGTGTGGTTATAACCTGCTAAAAACTATGAAACAGGGAAAACTACTCGCTTCTGAACCAGCCGAAGCACCTGCTCTTGAAAGAATCAAGAAAACCGATGAAAAACCATCGCATCGCCACCGCATACT
>DAOWMZ010000169.1 GCA_030642845.1 Candidatus Zixiibacteriota bacterium | reverse complement strand
CAAAAAGGCTATTGCCAGAGAACAATCTATGTCTTAGTTTTTAATACACTCTGTCCGGATTGTTTGAAGACGTACAATTATATAGAAAAAGAAACAAGGATTGTTTAATCCAGTTATAATATTTTGGTACAATCTAGAAAAATCTTCTATTGGAATAGTATATGGCTGAAAATAAAACCATGATTAACAATTGGCACTGTTTACCCGTAGAACAGGTCTTACATGAGACAAAATCATCCCCCAAAGGTCTGTCCTCTGAGGATGCTACCAGGCTTCTTATTGAAAATGGTCCGAATGAGCTGGTAGAGAAGGCTAAGAGAACTCTTTTCATGATGTTTCTTGATCAGTTCAAGGACTTCATGATTATCGTGCTCATTGCTGCTGCTATTATCGCCGGACTGACCGGTGATGCGGCTGATACCATCGCAATTATTGTAATCGTTATTTTGAATGCAGCTATCGGTTTTATTCAGGAGTTCCGAGCGGAAAAAGCGATTGCTGCGCTCAAGAGAATGGCTGCACCCGAAGCAACAGTGTTGAGGGATGGGATGTTGGCTACAGTACCGGCATCCTCCCTTGTCCCAGGGGATCTGGTTTTTCTTGATGCTGGGAAAATTGTGCCTGCTGATCTGAGACTTACTGAGACATTCAACCTGAAAATTGAGGAGGCTGCACTTACCGGAGAATCAGTGCCTGTTGAAAAGCATACAGGAGCAATTTCAGAGAAAGGACTCCCATTAGGCGACAGAAAGAATATGGCATACAAAAGCACTATTGTGACCTATGGTCGCGGTGCTGGAGTTGTTGTGGCGACTGGCATGGCTACTGAGATTGGAAACATCGCGAAAATGATTCAGGACGAGGACGAAGTAAAAACACCTCTTCAAAAAAGGCTTGCTCAATTTGGTAGAAAACTCGCCATTTCAATACTCGCTCTTTGTGCTATCTTTTTTATAGCAGGAATTATTCGGGGTGAAGAGATCATATTGATGCTTTTAACTGCTATCTCTCTTGCTGTGGCAGCGATTCCTGAAGCACTTCCTGCGGTTGTGACCATCACTTTGGCACTTGGTGCCCGAAAATTGGTAAAGCAGAATGCGCTGATTAGAAAACTCCCAGCAGTAGAGACACTCGGTTCGGTAACCTATATTTGTACAGACAAAACTGGTACGTTGACCATGAACAGAATGTCTGTAGAAGAGATGTATGTTGATGGTCGGATAATCCAGAAGAGCGAACTGAATAACAAGGTTCACGGTCTGGGGGATTATAATATTCTCATAACAGCGATGTCATTGAGCAACGATGCGTCCAATGACAAGGATGACAACGTCATTGGCGACCCGACAGAGACAGCACTCTTTTCTCTTGCCAGAGATTATGATTTTAAAAAAGAAGTCCATGAAGGATCATTCCCCAGAATAGCAGAAATTCCTTTTGACTCTGACCGAAAGCGCATGACCACTATCCACCGATGGAAAGACGGTACGTATATTTCTTTTACAAAAGGAGCTTTAGAGTCTCTCTGTGATCTGTCCAGCCACGCTTTGACACTGGACGGCCCAAAGCAGTTCGACAAGAACAAAACTCTAATGGCTGGTGAACGAATGGCGGATGACGGTCTGAGAACATTAGGCTTCTGTTATCGGCAATGGGACAAACTACCGGATAAAATAACTCCGGAAGTCGTTGAATCGGGACTCACTTTGATGGGAATTGTGGGATTGATGGACCCGCCTCGAGAGGAAGCGAAACAGGCTGTGGCTCTTTGTAAATCTGCCGGTATTCAGCCTGTGATGATAACCGGCGATCATCCGGTGACAGCTGTAGCTATTGCCAAAAAAATCGGAATAATAGATAAGGGAGATAATTTTGAGAAGGTTCTAACCGGGATCGAACTTGAAAAATTATCTCTTGAAGAGTTTGAAAATAATGTTGAACAGATTCAAGTTTATGCGAGGGTGGCTCCAGAACAGAAATTGAAAATTATTAAGGCTCTTCAGGACAAGGGGCATTTTGTAGCCATGACCGGAGATGGAGTCAATGATGCACCTGCCTTGAAAAGGGCGGATATTGGTGTGGCAATGGGAATTACCGGATCGGATGTATCAAAAGAAGCCGCTCACATGATCCTTCTTGATGATAACTTTGCGTCAATTGTAAAGGCAGTCAAGGAAGGCCGACGCATCTTTGACAATATTCGCAAATTCATAAAATATACAATGACAAGCAATACAGGAGAACTTTGGACATTGCTTATTGCACCATTTTTGGGGTTGCCCATTCCTCTTTTACCCATTCATATTCTGTGGATCAACATTGTAACAGACGGTCTTCCCGGACTTGCCCTCGCTGCAGAGCCAGCCGAACGTGGAATTATGCAGAAACCTCCAAGACATCCCAAAGAAAGCATATTTGCCAATCGCCTTGGTGTTCACATAATATGGGTTGGACTTCTAATTGGTTTTGTAACCATAGGTACTCAAAAGTTGGCAATCAGCACAGGAATTGATAACTGGCAGACTATGGTGCTCACTGTACTATGTTTAAGCCAGTTGGGTCATGTCCTTGCTATTAGATCAGAGAGCGAATCCCTTTTCAAGCGGGGGCTATTATCAAATAAACCTCTTTTGGGTGCACTTGTATTAACTTTTGCCTTACAGATGGCAATAATATATGTACCATTCCTTAATCCTATTTTTCACACAGCACCATTGACACTCAAAGAGTTGATTATCACTCTTACTCTTTCGTCAGTAGTATTTTTTGCAGTAGAGATAGAAAAATTTGTGGTAAGAAAAAAGCAAACAAACCAATAGGAATAAGAATATTATGTCCTTTGTATGAGGCTGTTCTATGGATCATTCAAAATGGAATCAGGATGTAAGAATTAACTGTTGAAACAATATTTACTTTGGCCAAATTGTGACCGCAGTCGTCGTAAGTAATTGTACAAAATTCAGAGATATGGCAAAGGAAACGGTGGCATCACAACAAAGACCACTGTGGTTATCGCCATAAATAGCAGAATTGTAAGGGCTTATAACACGTTGAGGCAGGGCAAACCCTTATCTGGAAATTGATAAAATACATCTATACAACTAACGGGCTAATGTGTTTTGCAATATATATTAAAAATATGAAGAACGTTCAAGCAACCTTTATAAAAAAATTTCGAAGATCATTAATTAAGGAATTATACTCAAGTCGCTAATTCGTAATAAAATTTGTAATTTGAAAATTTGAGTGATTACGAAAATATTCACTGACAGATAGGCTAAAAAGTATCTTGACAAAACAAGGACAGAATCGCTATCTTTTAATTAGAGGTTTAAATAACGTAGGGAATACAACATGAGCAAAAGTAATAATCACAATAATATAGTATGGGATCCATCTATGAAAGTAGATAGTATCTCAGATATTACAGAAGCTACTCTTGATAATTTTAAGATATTAGCTGAAAGTTCTTTAGATGCAATATTATTGGGGGTTACCGGCGGAAAGCATGTTTTTGCAAATCAAGCATCCTCAAAAATCACTGGTTATAGTATAAAAGAATTAACTACTAAAATAAGTATAAATGAACTAACAGCACCTGATGAACTACCCAAAATAAAAGAAAATTTCAAAAAAAGACTATCCGGCCAGCAACTGATAAATAAATATGAAACTGTTATAATACACAAAAATGGCAATCATATTCCCATTGAACTTACGGCTACAAAAACCAGGTGGTTTGGACAAATCGGTGTAATTGTCTTTTTTCGAGATATCTCACATCTAAAGATATTAGATAATCAACTTAGTATCAGTGAAGCTCGACTTCGCGCAGCATTGAATTGTATTCCGGTTGATTTTTGGATTCGCGATATTAATGACATTTGCATCATGCAGAATGAGATCTCAAAAAATATTTGGGGAGATTTAGTTGGCAAAACACTTAAGGATATTGATGTTGATCCTGAAACACTTGTGAAATGGCAGAACAATAATATTCAAGCTCTCAAAGGTGAAATCGTTGACGAAGAAATGATTCATACCAATAAACAGGGCACTAAGTATTATCGTGTTATTATTGCACCGGTTATAGATAAAAACGAAATCAAGGGACTCATTGGATTTAACATTGATATAACTGACCAGAAGAAAGCCAGGGTCCTATTACAGAATACACAAGCTGAACTTGAATCAAAAGTGAAAGAACGAACTATTGATCTTAAACAATCAACTTTGCTTTTAGAGAAACAAATCGAACAACGGATAAAATTCGAAAAGGAACTAAGGCAGACTGCAAATGAACTTAAAATAGAACGCGATGCTTTGGGAAGAAAGACAATTGCACTGGAGGAATTGGTTAAACATTTTCAGATTGAAATAGAGGAAGTTAAGCAGCAGATAGCTACAAATATTAAGCAGACGATTTTTCCAGCAATTACTCGCTTAAAATCTTTGTCCTCTATTTCAACTGCAAAGAAATTGACAAAACTGGAGACTGATCTAAAAGATATCTGTTCACCCTTCCTTAAAATCCTTGAGAGACAAGAAATAAAACTTACTCCACGAGAGATAGAAATTTGTCAGCTGATAAAGAATGGGATAATTAGTAAAGAAATTGCAACTACCCTTGATATCGCTGAGCAAACAGTATCTAAACATCGCAAGAATATCCGAAAAAAACTCAAAATTCCTGCTAAAGTGAATCTGGTTACCTACTTAAGATCAATGGATCTTGATAATTCAACCATCTAACACCATTATAGATATCAGCTAATTTCGGTCTGCTATATATATTTTACTATCAATTTCTAATTTAAGTACCCAAAATAACTCTATTGCACATTTAACTATAATAATGATAACGCATTAGGTATAAAATGTACCCATTTCATACCCCATTATGTCCCATTGTATAACATAGGAATATTGATATCTTATGAATACGATTAGGTAATTTATATGAATTTTTCTATTGCATGGGGTCTAACTTGAATGATTACATTAAGAACCGCATTACACTGAATTCATACCATAAAGTAGTAAAGACTCAAAATATATTAAGTATAAGAAAGTTAAGAGAACGTGAATACTCGATTTTGTATTAATGAATCTGAGATTGATCAGGTTAGCAGGGCATCAAAAAAATACATGTATCTTCAGGGAAAAAGCGTAAGGGTGAAGTCCTTAAATAATATAATAAAAATGAATCATATGAACATAAATTATAATAATTCTAATTCTTGTAGGTGAGGGAAATTACAGATGCCTGAAAAGAGTAAAAGTAGAATAACAGCTATAGGATTGCTGCTAACTATTTTAGTTTGTTCACTGATTATTTGCAATTTTACAGCATTGGCTGATACTACAATTAAAAT
>DAOWMZ010000147.1 GCA_030642845.1 Candidatus Zixiibacteriota bacterium | reverse complement strand
GCCATAAGGAGTTTCAAGCTCCATCTCAAAATCATCAGGAATATCTTTAATAAATCTAATTAGTGATCTTTCTGCTTTCTCGGATGCTGCCACTACTTTTAATGCTGCATAATGCAAAGAAGGAATATCTATTGTTACTGCGATATCATCCAGTTCGGGATAATAAATCATTCCATCCACCTGGGTATTGGCCAGATCACGGATAATAAATGCCTTTTCCATATCTTCACGATCACAATTTCTGAAAGCAAGATTCCGCCATTTGATGGCATCAGTCAGATTCACTATCAATTCAGATAAGATAATCTTGACTGAGTCAGGAAGATTTTCTGTTTTATTGTTTATCTCTTTTTTAATATCCGGCCATTCGGCTCTGTTACCAAAAGTGTAGAATTCCACCTGCTTATCAGCTAATGTAAATAATCTTTCGATTGCAATAGAGATGGGGTTCAGCCCTTCCGGAGGGGGGAGAAGGTTGGCGGAATAACTTCTAAACCCGCCCAGTTTTCTGTCAATCCCAAGATTATACAGAAGTTTATATAGACCGTCATTCGCACTGTCAGAATATTTTGGATCAAGATACTTTTCCGTCACATTGCCCATGACAATTGCATAATCATATAACTTAAGCGGTTCTTTAAAGAGATCATCAAAGGATGTCAGTCTGTATGGAATATCAAGCGGAAAACGGTTCCAGTATCCTTTATAATCATATCCCAGATCAGCTCTGCTGAATCCAACTTCATTTAGAATCTCTCCAAGAATATCTTTCTTATCCTGTGCAAAAGAGTTGGAGGCAATAATTATAATAAGTAGGAGAGATATTTTCAGAATTTTCATTGTGTACCTTTCGGTTATTTTAGTAGTTTTATTATTATAATTAAATAAAATTAAAAGAAATGAGCTACTTGAAAATTAATTGTGGAGGATTTATGTATACAAAATGTTTATTTGCGCTTTTACTATTTCTGTTAGCGAGTTGTTCCAATAAGGATGAGACCTCAAAAATTGATCAAACACAAAAGACCTCTCAAACAGAGGATGGTACCATTTTTGAAGGGGAGAAGTATTTTAAGAATATCAAACAACTGACTTTTGGCGGGCAGAATGCAGAAGCCTACTTTTCTCATGATGGTACAGAACTGATATTCCAGTCAACCCGGGATAGTCTGGAATGCGATGCGATTTTTCGCATGAATATTGATGGCTCCAACCTTCGTTTGATTTCCTCAGGTGAAGGGGCTACCACTTGTTCATTTATAGCCCCGGATAACAAATCTGTTATATATGCTTCAACATTTAAAGGGGGTACTTCATGCCCTCCAAAACCGGATATGTCACAGGGGTATGTCTGGGCGTTATATAAATCATACGATATTTATAAGGCTGACCCGGATGGATCAAATATTATCCCTTTAACCGAAGAACCCGGGTATGATGCTGAAGCGGTTTTTTCACCACAGGGTGATAAAATTCTGTTTACATCGGTAAGAACCGGTGATCTTGAATTATTTATTATGAATCCTGATGGCAGCAATATTGAGCAGTTAACAGATTATCCCGGCTATGATGGAGGAGCATTCTTTTCACTTGATGGTAAGTGGATCGTATGGAGAGCATCACGTCCGGAAGGGGAAGCTCTGACTGATTATCAGAATCTGTTAAAAGAGGGTTTGATCAGACCCAGCCATCTTGAGATTTATATAATGAATCTGGAGGATCGCAAACCGATTCAGTTAACTCACAATGATGCCGCCAATTTTGGACCGTACTTTCATCCGGATGGAAAGCGGATAATATTCTGTTCAAATATGGATGATCCCAAAGGACGTAATTTTGATTTATATATGATTGATATCGAGACAAAATGTATTGAACGGATTACTTATAATTCTACTTTCGATGGTTTCCCTATGTTCTCACATGATGGCAAAAAATTAGTTTTTTGTTCCAATCGTGATAACAATACCAAAGGGGAAACTAATGTCTTTATTTGTGACTGGGTAGATTGATAGATTTAAATTAGAGCATAAAAAAAGCAGGCTAATAAGCCTGCTTTTTTATTTATAAGATATTATCTAATTAATTTCCACCGGTAAGAGTGTGAAGTATAAGGCCGTCTTCACCTGAAATCCAAACATCGGTTGCACTCTTTGAAGTCACACTGGTAAGATTGAAATTGTTAGGTGCCGGTTGAGTTGTCCAGGTTGTACCACCATTCGTGGTGTACAGTATAGTTCCCTGATAACCAACAACCCACCCGGTAGTAGTATTTATGAAATATACTTTTTCAAATCCAATGGTTGTGCCGGATGCCTGATTTGTCCAGTTATCTCCGGCATCAGTAGTTTTCCAGATAGCTCCTTCGGCACCTACTACCCATCCAATAGAATCAGTTACAAACTGAACATCATAGAGATGCGCATCATTAGTTGTAGTGTCAGTCAGGTCTTCCCAGTTTTCACCACCGTCGATAGTTCTTAAAATCGTACCGGCCATACCAATTACCCAGCCATTGACAGAATCAACAAATGTAACACTGTTGAGTTCACTTGTTATCATCGGAAATTGACTTTCCCATACAAAACCGCCATCAACACTTTTGAAAATTTCACTCCCAGCGATAATCCATCCGGTCGATGTATCAATAAAGATGAAATCTTCGATTCCACTGGCAATGGGAGGAGTATTAGCATTAAAAATTCTGGATTCCCAAGTGTCACCACCGTCAATGGTTTTAAGAATAATTCCATCGTATGGAGTTATACCAGTTGCACCTACACACCATCCAATGTTCTCGTCTATAAACTGGACATTGGTAAGCCATTCCGTAACTTTATTTTCCTGATTACGGCGTCGATATTCCCAGGTGTCACCACCATCCTTGGTTCTAATAATTGCTCCGGCATTTCCGACAGCAAACCCCAGATTGTCATTAACGAAAGTCATATCCATAAATGACGGGACATCAACAATATTTGTGGGGGCTTGATCCCATGAAGTTCCACCATCAGTCGATTTCAGTAGTCCAAGAGTTCCGAAGGCTAAATAATTATTTGAGCTTACATGAACTACATCGAACAGATCAAAATTTACACCACTTGTAATTTCAATCCAGGTGTTACCGCCATCTGTAGTAGAAAGGATTGTTCCGTTTCGTCCGACTACCCAGCCGGAAGTTGAGTTATCGAATTTTACCCGAAGAAGGTCAAATCCAACATTGCTGGTTTGCGGGGTCCAGCTGTCACCACCATCGTTAGTTGTCAGGATTGTTCCGTTATCTCCAACAGCCCAACCATTATTGATATTGTCAAGTGCTATCGAATTCAGGTGTTCAGTAGTTCCACTGGTAACTGTATCAAACAGAGTCCATACAGTATCTACGGTATATAAAAGCGTATCAAGTTCATATTCTATATCTACAATAGAAGTGTCAACTGTAGTATCAACAAAATATGTAGTATCTGGCGGATCAGGTATAGTATCTACGACAATAGTTGTATCAAAAAGAGTATCAAAGCCGAGAGTAGTATCAGCACTGATGGAGTCGGTAGACAGACGTTCTATGATATTGTCATAGTTTACACCTTTGGCTATGGTCCCGTTTTCACCAACTGCAATTGTTGTTCCTTCGGAATAATCAATATCATAAAGATCAGCAACACCTGATACTTTTATTGTATCCCATTTTCTTCCACCATCAAGTGAGAAAATAACGGTTGATTTACTTCCGGAAGCAATTTCTTTGCGTGCATTAATAAATTTTAATCCGTAAATATCATTATTGGTTACATCATAGAGATCATCTCTCCAAGTATTACCACCGTCATCGGTTCGAAGAACCTTGCCGGAATTTCCCACCATCCATCCGGAATCGGAATCAAAAAATTCAATATCCCAGATATCTTCATTAGTAAAACTGGGTAACCTGGTCCAAGTGTTACCACCATTGCCGGTATAATGCAGGAAACCGCCGGCACTAACTGCCCAGCCTTCATCCTCATTCAAAAAGAACGCACTTTTGAAATGGTTGCCTTCTAATTCCGGAGTGACTATTGACCATGAACTTGCTGTTCCACCGCCACCGGTAGGGCCATCGTTATCGTCATCACATCCTGCTGCAAATAACAGGAATGAAAAACAAATAGTAGTTATGGCTGCTAAAACAGAAAATCTTGTTAAACCTTTTGAATTCAACGTAAGCTTACCTCCCAACATGGGTTTATCAATTACAATTGGGCTAAATTAACGCACGTTGCGCCTTATGTCAAATGAAATTGTGTCCCATTTAAGGGTTATGTATTTTTTAAAGTAACTTATTACACTGCTATAAATTACATAATGTAGTGAAGTTTGCTAATTACCCTTCATAATTTGCTTATAAGTATAATTCACTCAAATTCAATTTGTCTTATCCAATGACGGATTATTATGCAAGTTTGTTTGCTTGATTTCTTAAATAAACTATAGAAAATAGTAAATAATTTTGATTAGAGCTCAGAAAGCAACTATTAACAGCAATATCTGTATAAGTAATTGTGTTGTCTATGTTTATAAACATTCCGAAGCAATTGAAATAATGTGTAACTTTATAACTAAATATGGTGTCTTAGGAGTAGATGGACAGAAGTAGGAACCTTTTCTGGAAACTGGCAGAGCCTGAGCATTTAAAAGTTCGGTCCTATTGCCGTAAACTGATGGGCGACCGTGAGGATGGTGACGATCTGTATCATGATGTGCTGGTACATGCTCTAACAAAATTTGGCAGCCTTCGTGATATAAACTCCTTCCGAGCCTGGTTATATAGAATTGTGATAAACAATTTTAAAAACATTATCAGACAGCCTTGGTGGAGACGGTTTAAACCGTTAACAAATGAGATCGAAGAAAATGTGAGTCAGGAGAATCCGGAAAATGGGTATTCTGTCCGACGACATCTGGAAAGAGCTTTTAAAGTTCTTTCGCCAAATGACCAGGCATTGATAACTCTGGTTGAACTCGAAGGCTGGCCAATTACTGAGGTTGCCGAATTAGTCGGAAAATCAGTGGGAGGTTTAAAAGTAAGGCTTTTTAGAGCCAGAAAAAAGATGAGGAAAGTACTGGCTGAATATTCCTCTGATATAAAAAAAACAAAGGTCGTGAAAACGATTATAAGAGAGGATAATATATGCGTTGCAGCGAAATCAGACGCAGAATAAACAATATAAACTCTGATCTTGCCCTTGATAAAGATCTGCAAAACCATATAAGTACATGCCAGAAATGTGCCATGCTGGTTAAGGCAGAACTTGATCTGCGGAAATCATTCACGGAAGCCGGTGTGTCCGATGATCTGGAAATAATTCCCTGGTCTATACAAAAAAACAGGGTTGAAGCAGAAGCAGATCAAATTTTACAACAAGAAGAAAAAGGGTTTAATATTATGAAAACCATATCAAAACAGTTTACTCTGAGACCAAAATTAAGTGTCTCTTTGTGTGTTGGGCTGGCTTTGCTGTTACTTATAACAATGATTCCATTTAAAATTGAAAGATCTATGGGTTACGAAGTAGCTATAGCCGGAGTAAATAAAGATCTGGCAATGGACAGTGAAAAAATTACAAAACTACTAAAAGCTATTGGGTGTGATGATGCTTCATTTAATCTGGGGGATTGCGAAGCTACTTGTGAATTGAAGATCTCTGAATTAAAATCTGAGGATGAAGTTAAAATTGTAGTCGCAGCTTTTGATAAAATGGG
>DAOWMZ010000276.1 GCA_030642845.1 Candidatus Zixiibacteriota bacterium | reverse complement strand
TTATCAACGGCATATATTACTCCGTAAAAGAGCATAAGCAACACCAGACCGAGAACGGTCAATATTCGGGGCATCCGGTAACTCCTTGTTTATAAAACATTTGTCCTTTTCCTTGATTATCGTGCTTTTTCCGCTATACTTGATCATTGAACTTACTCTTTTTGCAAGTATTTTCGTACATATAACTGATGTGCAAAAAATGAACAGTAAAGAAATGAAGAAAAGAGAAAATAAAAAGCCGGAATGGCTAAAAATAACAGCATCTTTCGGAAAAGATTATCGGCGAGTTGACAGCCTTATCCGTGATTTAAAGCTTAATACGGTCTGTCATTCGGCTAATTGTCCAAACCGAGGGGAATGTTATACTCGGGGCACGGCAACTTTTCTTATTATGGGATCTATTTGCACCAGAGGTTGTCGTTTTTGTGATATTGCTACCGGTAAGCCAAATCGTCTTGATCTTGATGAGCCTAAACGAGTAGCGGATGCTGCTAAAATTCTTGGTCTCAAACATGTAGTTGTGACATCCGTTGATCGTGATGATCTTTCTGATGGAGGTGCCAATCATTTTGTCAGAACGATTGAGGAAATCAGGGAGGTTTTACCGAAAACAACAATTGAAATTCTAACTCCTGATTTTAGAAACGTCCCGGAAGCTCCTCAGATCATTATAGCAAGCAAGCCCGATGTCTTTAATCATAATGTTGAAACTGTCCCTCGTCTGTATAAGACAGCTCGTCCGGGGGCATCATATGAACGTTCATTGAACCTGCTCAAAGCAATTAAAGATAATTCTGATATAATTACTAAATCTGGTTTAATGGTTGGTCTGGGAGAAACTACCGAAGAGATGATTGAAGTATTTAAAGATATGGCAAATATCAGCCGTATAAAAATTCTTACTATCGGGCAATATTTATCTCCCTCAAAAGAACATCTTCCGGTGGTTCGATATTTGCATCCGGACGAGTTTTCCGAATTGAGACACCTTGCTGAAGAAGCCGGAATTCCCAAAGTAATTTCAGGTCCACTGATTAGATCATCCTACCGGGCTGAAGAGTTTCTACAATAGATACTGTTTTTTTTAATAGCGCAATTTTGATACAATAATCACCTGACCTCTGTCCAAACAGACATAATCTCCGATAAAAATACTATTGTTTAAGAATTGATGAGTTGGAAAACTCAGCTTAATTTTAGAGGATAGTTGTGATAATTCAATCAGCTATAAATATCCTTGTCGTTGATGATGAAGATCATATTTGTGATATCATAGAGGAAGCTCTCTCATCGGAGAAGTACAACCTTATGGTAACGACCGACTCGCAAAAGGCACTTGACTATATTGAGACCCATCCGATTGATCTGGTTTTGAGCGATCTGAAAATGGGGGATTTCTCAGGAACTGAGATTCTTGAGCAAACCTTAAAAATCCATAGTGATGCTATTGTAATTCTGATGACCGCTCATCCGACTGTTAGAACAGCAATTTCAGTTTTGAAAAAAGGGGCTTACGACTTTTTGGTAAAACCCTTCAAGCTTGAATTATTGAAAACTACTATAGAACGAGCTTTGGCGCATCAGCAAGTGACTCGGGAAAACGTTCGACTCAGAGGACAGGTTGAATTTCTGAAAATTTTTAATGCTAATACTACGGGTGTTGAAATCGAGAAGATTCTGGAGATGGTTGTTGAGTCCTGTAAAAATGAACTTGATGCCATAGCCGTCGGACTGATTGAGATTGATCCTAAAACTGGTGAACCGTTAAATTTTTATAGTGCTACTGATACTCCCGAACAAAAAGAAATTGTCTGTGATGAAGATACTTTATCGAAATTTATGGGATCACGACGTACACGCCCTGTCATTGAAGCCCAGCGAATAAAGTCAAAGAAAAATCAAGCAGTGAGAATATCTATTTATCAGCCTATTCTAATCAGACGAAATTTACATGGTATAATAAATATTATCATTGAATCGAGATTTGGACAGATTACTCCCGGACAGCTGGACATACTATCCATTCTCACCAATTCAGCCGCAAATGCTATTGCTAATAATAATCTGTACAAAGACTTGCAGCAATCATATCTGGAGGCTATTCATGGTCTGGCCAATGCTATTGAAGCCCGTGATAATTATACTGCCGGCCATACCGATCGAGTTTCTATCCTGGCTGGTGAGATGGCTGAGGCTTTAGGCTGGGATGAGCGGAAAAAATATAATCTGGTTATGGGATGTACTCTGCATGATATTGGGAAAATCGGTGTTCCCGATAATATTTTGAATAAAACTTCAAAACTGACTGAAGAAGAAACTAAAATAATGAGAGTGCATCCGAAAGTAGGATTGCAAATAATTCGCGGTATTAGTCTTTTTAAACCGGCCATTCCATATATAATTGCTCATCATGAACGTTGGGATGGGAAAGGGTATCCAAAGCAATTAAAGAAAGAAGAGATTCCTATCGAGGGCCGTCTTCTTTCGGTAGTTGATACTTTTGATGCCATACTGTCAGATCGTCCCTATCGAAAAGGTAGTACTGTAATGGAGGCGGTTTCGGAATTGAGGAAATATCGCGGGATTCAATTTGATCCGGAGTTGGTTGATATTTTTATTAATTTACTACGGCAAGGGAAAATTGATCTTAAAGAACATTATGAGATTGATGAAGACCTCTCCGGTCTTGATGAGATCATTATCAGCGAAACGGTATCGGTGTAAAAGATAAAATCAGAATTATTATCGAAACAATCCCCATAATTTTTACAGTTCTGTTAGGAGGAATGGTATCATTGAGTGTCTGAGGATGTTTGATGCCGAAAATTAATCCTAACGCTCCAAAAACCCACCACATAGGAGCATAGAATCCAAGTATCACCAATCCCCCCATAGCAATTATCCCCAGAATATGCTGTCGCTTACGAAAGAGTCCATAGAGAATATGACCGCCATCCAATTGCCCGATAGGAAGCATATTTATTGCTGTTACAAGCAGCCCGACCCATCCTGCAAAGGCGGCTTCGGTGAGCTTGAAAAAGAATCCTTCCGGTGCAGTTCCGATAAGCAGCCAGGTTGCAAATCGCATAAGAATAGATTCTCCTTCCATTGAGAAAACCATATCCTTAAAATCAAAAGCTTCAACCGGAAGAATAACTGAATTTGTTAAACCATATATTAACCATATCATTGCTACCACCCATCCGGCGATTGGTCCTGCAGCAGCAACTGCAATAAGATCCTGGCGATTATAAAAAGGGGATTTGGATTTTATTACTGCCCCAAAAGTCCCAATTATGCTGGGAGCCGGGATAAAATATGGCCATGATGTAATTATATTACATTTACGGCTGGTGATAAAATGACCCATTTCATGAACCAATAGTATTGATATAAGAGCTATCGTAAATTCGATGCCATGCCCATTTTTGAGATCATTTAAAGTCTCCTCCAAAATCATAGAGAAAGACGGGTAAATCATGTTCTTCAAAAAGACCGGAACAAAATAGACAGTAAAGAGAGTGACGATAAATAAAATAATATTGAGCCGGGGGATTTGTAGTTTTTGTTTTGGATTTATATGAAGCAAAAGACCGTTTTCAGTTTTATTTAATTTGAAATCATACCCGGCTGTTTTTAACCTCTCATTAATGATTTTCAATCCAAGGTCGTGATTATCCATTAAATGAGACAGGCTTAAAACTAAAATATTATTGCTGAGATAAACAGCATTTATTTCAAAC
>DAOWMZ010000247.1 GCA_030642845.1 Candidatus Zixiibacteriota bacterium | reverse complement strand
ATACATAAAGCTCCAAGTCATATTAAAACCAGCATCAACTTATAATTATACATAACTATAATAGAATTTCAAAGTTTCAAATATTATTATTTAAAAATAAAGTCATCGGTAGTCTGTAAGATAATTATGTTAAGTTTCTTTGCAGGAAGATTTTAGACTTCCCGAGAAAGCCAGCACCTGTTCTGCAAATGCTTCAAGTCTGGTATCTTCACCCGAATCTCTGAGCCCTTCGTAACTTATATTGAGCCAGGGGATTCTTCCCTGATCTTCTGAAACCTTCTTTGATAAGGATGACACAATTGTTCCGGGCATACAATTAAAGGGCATAGCATTGATAATTCCGGATGCTCCGGACTGAGCCATCTCAATTGCCTTCCCAATTGATAAGATCGCTTCCCCTTTAATATCCAGAGCCAAATAATGGGATGCTAATCCGAGTACGTGATAGACACTTTTGTCTTCCTCAAGATGGAAATTCTTTTTGAATGCTTTGATGATGTTGTGTTCCATATGCTGCTGGGAGTAAATCTGAACATTACTTTTGAGAAGACCTTTAAGATCTTTCTTTAAGTAGGAATCACGCCGGAATGTATATGAAGTATAAATGGGCCATTCGGAAAAAGTTGCCAGACGGACTTCCATTCCCAGGCCTTCCAGTTTGGTAACAAGATGATTATTGGAGAATCGATTATTACGGAGAAATATTTCCCCCACTACTCCTACCAGAAGTATATCTTTCTTTTCGATATCTACCTGACTGAAAACTAATGAAGCTTCTTCAGCTAATTCCTTGATTGATTCGTGGTTTTGAATAGTTGTTCCCAAACGGTTTATATAATGGTAATACAAACGTTCTGATTCACCCGATTTTAATTCATAGGGTCTTGTTTTGTGCAAAAGCTTCACTAAACAATCGAGAAACACAAACCCTTTCCAGACTACTTTTCTGAAGGCCGTTCCATCTAAACCAAAACTTGTGTAACCATCATTAGAATTAGGTGAGAAAATAGGGATGTTAGTATATCCCAGATCATCCAGAATTATCCTGTGAAACTGACGATACAATCCAAACCGGCAGGGACCATCAGCTCCCGGCATAAAGAAAACCGATTTATCAGTTTTAAAACCATCCGATTTAATTTTTTTAATCATATCTCCGGTTGTAACAACACAGGGGAAACATTCTTTACCTGTAGTATATTTTTTGCCGTAATCGAGTGTAATTTCATCAGGCTCATCAAGAACTTCCGCAGTCAATCCATATCTTCTGAATGCCGCTGCCAAAACGTAGGCATGATCACACATATTAGGTATATAAATCGTTTTCTCGAACGGTTTAAAATCATCATGCCGGATACTGAATTTTGAGACTGGAAGAGTGAATTTATGGAATCTGAGTGAGTCAATAAAAGCTTCACATCGAGTAACCATTCCGGCATCAGCCGAGTGTTCATCAAGTTCGAGTTGAAGATAGGGCTTGCCCGACATCTGCTTGCGAAAAAAATGTGTTATAAACGAATCAGGTCCACAGCCAAACGATGTAATATAAACAGCATACAGATTTTTATGGTTTCTGATAAAATCGGCCGCAGCCATAATTTTTTGCCCATAGTGCCAGTACATAAAGGAAAAATCATTCTCATCATTATCGAGGGGAAGGAAATCAAGCGGAATAGCTTTATATCCCAGATTACGTATTTTCTCAGGGAGCTGCAGTGATACCCGTTTATCATAACCATTATAGGAACGGCTGACAATAACGATTACCTTTTCATCCGGTTTAATATTATCAAGAATGTCACGTCCTTTTTCATACAAACTATTTCTAAATTTCTCGTATGCTGAAAGTCCGTCTTTTAACGCTGTTTTTAATTCACGGTTAGAGAGTTTAAAATCAGAAGCCAATTGCTTGAATTTCTGCTGCATATCTTTCAAATCAGAACTGATCGAAACCGGCGAATTTACAAATTTAACCCCTTCCTGTTCAAAATCAAAATGAGTACGAATTGATGAGCCAATACTCTGAACGTAGGGACAAATAAATGATCCTTTATGATCTACATCATTTTCATCAGCAACCTTAATTAGTGACGGGAGGAAAATTGTATCAACTTTCTTTCTTAATAACTTAGAGATATGTCCATATACCAGCTTTATCGGAAAACAGGTTTCAGCAGCAAAGATTTGAAGAGCTTCATCAGCTACTTTCTGGCTCGATTTATCCGAATTGACAATTGTATAGTTTAATGATTCAAAAAAGGCTTTCCAGAAAGGATAGTATTCATAGAATTGCAGGACAATCGGGAACCCGATTCTTCCTCTCGGCTTTTTCGGTTTCTGATAATCAATATACTTTTTATAGAGAAGCTTCTGGCGTTCTTTAACATAATCAGGCGGCAGATCACTCTCGTTCTGTTTTTTTACATCATATTTTTCACAGCGAGATCCATAATAAAGCGGGTCTTCTCCTTCAATTTCAACCTTATGTATTTCGCACTGATTGGAGCAATCTTCACAAGTAAAAGACTCCACAACGTACCGTCGTTTATAAAGATCAAACCCCTTAAACTTGGATTGGAAATTCTCTTCATTTAGTTTTTCGATGGCAAGTATAGCCGCCCCGATTGCTCCGGTAACATCATGGTGGGGAGGAACTGTAATTTTCTTGCGGGTTAGTTGTTCAAATGCTGCAACTACAGCCTTGTTCCAGGCTACTCCCCCCTGGAAGAATATGTGATCCCCAATTTTTCGATCACCAACAACTTTAGTCAGGTAGTTTGCTGTTATTGAGTAGGCTAACCCGGCCAGTAAATCATCTTTGCCAGCTCCACTGCGTTGATGCGATACGAGATCGGATTCCATAAAAACCGTACAACGTTCACCACAGCCTACCGGGCATTTTGAACTGAGAGCTCTGTCGCCAAACTCTTTTTCAATATTGATATTTAATTTTTCCGCCTGTTCCTGCAAAAATGATCCGGTTCCGGCGGCACAGGCTTTGTTCATCTCAAAATCAACCACTGCTTTGTTATCTATGGAAATATATTTGGAATCCTGTCCTCCGATTTCAAAAATCGTATCAACCGTCGGATCAATATTTATTGCTGCCGTCGCCTGAGCGGTGATTTCGTTTCGGACAATATCCCCGCCAACAAAATCAGTAATCAGGTATCGACCGGAGCCGGTAGTTCCAACCGCCCGCACATTAACCCGATCACCAACCTCATTCCCGATCTCCCTTAGTCCTCTTCGTACAGCTTCAATAGGCCGCCCTTCGGTCATAAGGTATCGTCTCGCGATTACATTGTGATCTATATCAATAAGTACTACATTAGTCGATAGCGAACCGATATCTATCCCCAAATATACATCCATCCCGGCTTCAGCTTCAGGACACTTTGTACTGGTAATGTCATAGTATTTATTTTCAGGAAAATCAAATGTGAGTGACTGTCGTCCTGATTTTTCTACCTGTCGATATTTGATATATTCTGCTATCTTTTCAGGATTGAACTGTTCAACTTTATTCTGATTTTTTTCCGCTAATAATGCCGATCCAAAAGCACCAATCACATTATAATATTCAGGAATTATCAACTCACCCTTTTCCAGTCCAAGAATATCGGTGAAAGCTCTTTCCATACCCGGATTGGCGGCAACTCCCCCTTCGAAAGCTATCGGTTTAAGAATCTTTTTCCCTCTGGCAATGGAACTCTTGAAATTTCGAGCAACCGCATAACACAAACCAGCGACAATATCATAATCAGGAGTAGCAATCTGTTGTAGATGAATCATATCCGATTTGGCAAAAACCGAGCATCGACCGGCTATGCGAGGTGGATTTTTTGATTTTAGTGCCATCTGCCCGAATTCATCTTCAATCGATATTTTTAAACGTCCGGCCTGTTGGTCAAGAAAGGAACCGGTTCCGGCAGCACACTGGGCATTCATAGCAAAATCCTCGATAATCCCGCGATCATTGTCGAGAATCAGAAGTTTGGAATCCTCCCCTCCCATTTCAATAACAGTTTTTACGTGAGGTAATAATTTCTGGTTACCGGCAGCAAGACTGGCAATCTCGCCAAAGAACTCTCCACCCAATATTGTTTTGGCTGTTTTCCCTCCAATACCAGTCAGACCAAGAGAAAAGGATTGGCCTTTCAGATCGCAAAACTGGT
>DAOWMZ010000023.1 GCA_030642845.1 Candidatus Zixiibacteriota bacterium | reverse complement strand
TTGTTTTAAAAAGAGGGGTGGGGAAAATCCTGTGAATAAAGAAGAATTAAAAATACTCTTATTGGCTGACAGCAGATCTTTTCATACCGAAAGGTTTGCGCATGAACTACGAAATCAAGGTTGTCATGTTCTTGTAGCTTCGGTGGAACGGGGGAAAATGCTCCACTTTCATCTTGTAAAAAGTGGCAGTGTACAAACAAAATATTATATCAAAGCAATACCCCGGGCTCACCAGATTATTAGAAAGTTCCAGCCGGATATTATTAATGCCCATTTTGCATCAGGTTATGGCTTCCTTGTTTCATTATTAAAAAAATTTAAAAAGATACCCCGTATCCTTCATATCCAGGGATCGGATGTTCTCGTTGTACCGCACATATCAAAACTCAGGCATTATAAAGTTGTCAAAGCTCTAAAAGAAGTTGATTGCGTGGTGGCAGATTCAAACTATCTGGCAGCGGAAGCAGAAAAACTTACTACAATAAAAAGGTCTGAAGTAATTGACTGGGGAATTGAAAAAAAATATCTGAATATTCATAAAACTGATTACTCTTTGCCCTCACCACTGAAAATTATTATCCCTCGACCGCATGAAAAAGTTTACAACAACATGTTTATTATTGATGCTCTAAAACCTTTGCTAAACGAGAAAAAGGTGAAAGTCACCTTCCCGGAATTCGGATCGCTTCTTTCAGAGTTTGAAAAAGAATGTTCAGAATATTTAGGTGACAGTGTCATTCTATATAAGCAAATGTCTCGGGAAGAGTTTATGCCGTTTATGTCTCAGTTTGATATTTATCTCTCAGCTTCACTTTCAGATTCATCTCCGATTTCTTTAATAGAAGCGATGGCTTTGGGATTGATTCCGGTTGCAGGTGATATCCCCGGAGTAAAAGAATGGCTTAATCCACTGAGCGGGTTTACTTTTTCACTTGAAGATCCAAAACAATTGGAAAATATTATTTGTCAGATAATAGAAAATAAAAATACGTACTCAGAAATGCGCCAGACTAATCTAAGAGAAGTTCAAAAGAGGGGAATTTTTGAAGAGAACATAAGACGACAGATTGAATTGATGCATCAACTTATCGAGGAAAAAAATGAGCAATAAACGGGTATTGCTTATCTGTTATTATTTCCCTCCTCTTGGCGGAGCCGGAGTTGGACGTCCCTTAGCATTATTCAAACATTTGAATGAATTCAAATGGGAGTGCCATGTTCTGACAGTAAAACCGGTAGCTTATCGGGTTTATGAACCGGAATTGTTGGAGAATCTCCCCGAAGATAATATCTATCGAGCGAGTTCGTTTGACCCCCAAAGATTAATGTATCTTTTAGGTATTCGCAAAGTAAAAGGGTCATTGATAGCTCGAAGCAAACCGGCTTCAGATAAGTTTTTCCCTGATTCCAAAATAGGCTGGGTCCGATCGGCAGTAAAATTGGGGAGGACTTTGTTAAGCAACAGAAAATACGATGCTATCATTTCTACATCGCCGCCTATCACGGCCCATCTTGTTGCGCAATCTTTAATCAAAGAATTTTCAATTCCCTGGATTGCTGATTTTAGAGATTTCTGGACATCCTATCCTATCGATAAGACTTATCAGTCGGATAATAAAAAAATATCTGACGGCATCAAGTTGTTAGAATCGATCATTAACCAGTCATCTGCAATAACGGCTATCAATGAATCTGTTGGGGATTATGTCAAAGCGGATCATGTTATTTATAATTCTTTTGACAGAGATCATGCGAAACTATGGGAGAATCCTGATAAAAATAATTTTTACATTGGCTTATTAGGGTCAATAAATGATATGTCTCCGATAGAGCCATTATTCAAAATTATCTCAAAACTCAAAGATAAAAAACCTGATTTGTATGGACTATTAAGAATAGTTCAGGTAGGATCGGTAGATAAAAAATGGCTGCAGCCTCAATTGGAAAAATATAATCTGTTAGATAAATTTGAAGTTAACGGAATCCAAAAACGGACAGATACAATAAGGTTATTATCTAAAGCATCGCTGATGTATTTAGGTTTAAAATCAGAGAATGAAAAGGGACTCTCTACAGGCAGAATCTATACTTTTTTATCTTCCGGTCGCCCTGTCATAGTATTTGCTCACCCTGAGGGAGATTTAGCCAAACTTGTAAACTCTACAGTAAATGGATTTATTTTTAATGATACAAATATTGATAAAGCAGTTTCTTATTTAGAAGAGCAGATTGAATCAGTTAGAGATAGAAAAGAGGGGATTAATCCCCTGCCGGATTATTCACTTCCTTATTCATCGGATAAAGTAGCTGCTCAGTTTGCAGAAATTCTCAATCAGATATAATCATCGCAAACAGTTTTCCTGACGCAGGTGCCTAGATTTTTCCCGTAGGGCAGCATCCCAAAGTGATGCTACCATTTTAATCTAAATAGAAGATTACGTCAGGAAAGGATTCCTACTGGCGAAGGGAATCATCGTAACAATATCATCCTTTTTGTATCTGTGTATATTTCCGAAGTCAATTTATAGAAATAGATTCCTGATGAAACCGGATGATGATTTTTATTCATGCCATTCCATTCAATCGAATAATTTCCAGCGGATAACTGATCGTCAGTCAGGGTGATAACATTTTGTCCAAGACTATTATAAATATTTATCTCAACTGCTGTGCTAATCGGGATATCAAATTCAATTGAGGTTGTAGGATTGAATGGGTTTGGATAATTCTGATAAAGAGCAAAAGAACTCGGTAAAATGTCATAATCCTCATCTATATCAGTTGCCAGAGATGGAGTAAATTTGGTTAATGCTGTAGTATATCCATCCTTCATACAGGAGGCCGTGTATTCAATTCCATAAAGAAGATTGTCAGGCAGTGCTAACTCACCATTTTGATCGGTGTATCCGTCATTAATTATTACCCCATCCAGACTGATTACTACGAGGCTGCTTTCAATTGGTTGTCCATCAGAAATAACTGTAACAGTTTTTTCTAATTCGAGGGTAACTGTAATCTCCTGTATTTGAGGTACTGAAGTATAAATTATCAGGGTCGGATCGCCGTAGAAATTCTGTCCTAAAACAATGTCTCGATAATAATAATACATTTCTTTGGAAGCATACATAGCTTCGACGGCCGGTTGTTCCGGATTGGCAAAAAGATAACTAAAATATCTTTCCTGTAAATAATAACTGCTCCCAATCCAGCCCCATCGGGAATTGGCTACAAAGCCAACTGCTCCCGCTCCCGGAAGGGATAATAATTCTGAAACAAGTGAATGTCCGGATTGGCCGTACTCTCCCAAGTCATAATCAAAGGCACCATTGTCGCAAGCCAGTGAATAATACATAGAGATCCGGTTATTATTATTTAGATTCAAAAAGCTTCCATGTGTCCCACTTGCAGGTCCGGTGATAAAATATGATTTGGGCCAATTATTATATCCGGTAGTCCATACTCCAAAAGCATCAAACCGTCCATGAGCAATAATATGGACTATCCCGAAACCTTCACTAATATGATCAGTTAGATTATAAGCTGAAGGGTTAGTCGGATTGGGGTCCACTCCGGTGGGAGTTTCAACTCCTTCGGTGGAGTCAACTTCAAAATATTCGGGAAAAGCCTGAGCGATATAACCGTGCTGACCATCCGGATAATCACGCATCTGGTCAGAGCAGAAAAAGAAAGTTCGTTCTAAATAATCCGTGTTTCCATTTCCCGGATTGGTTTCATAAGCAATCAGCTTGTTGACATAATTATTCATCTGTATGGCAGTGTTAAAGGGAAGACGACCAACATATAACTCCGGAGTCAGATCAGCGAGATCAACAGTCCTTTCACCCCAGACATTATCGCCATCGGCGTTCCAGTCTCCATCGGTATCGGCAAAATACAAATCAGCAATCTGCAACTGATCCAAATCAATGTCGGTGGTAGTGGAACTGTGGTAAGCATATCTAATTGGGAGAATTGTTTCATCACCGGCCATGAGAACATATTTTCCCCCATCAGCATAAAAAACTTTCAGATACTCTCTGAGCTTTTCGGCATCATCCCTTCCTGAGTACAGGGGCAATATATCTTCAACAATTTTAACTTCGGTTTTTATTCCAGTGGCGCATTTATATTCTGCCAATGTTTCACAATACTCAACCAGGGGAGAGGATGTAATTATTACATATTCAAGAATTTCCGAATTGGAGAAGCCTTGATTCTCATTTTTTATGAATTGTGATTTTAGAATATTGATATCATCGTCAGTCAAAAGTTCTGAAGGCAATATTGTTCGATTTTTAATTTTCAGAACAAGAGCTTCATTAAAAAATATATTTCCGGTAGTATCAACTGTTACGGGAAATATTCTCAATCGGGCGAAACGAGTTCCATTTATGATTATCTCATCGCCAATAAATAGCGGATACTGACCGATAATAATTTTTTCAGGAGTTGAATAACTATCATCAGAGGTTGTCACAAAATCTTCAAATAAATCTACTCCCTTATGTTGATCTATCAATTCACTTTTAAGAATATCCAATTTGATTTCATTTGATTTTTCATCCTGCAACAATTCAATATAATAATTTTCGGAGCTGAGCTTAAGATTAGCGCTTACTGCAGTCGGTTTGTAATTGGAGTATCTGATTTCACCACTGTTTATACTGTTTTCGACATTTCCCTTGTTAAATGCAATTGTTGTGTTTTCGTAAGCGTATGTACCCCCTGCAATTAAGAGTATGGAGAACGTTAATATTAAAAATAATCGCACAAATACCTCCGGTTTCATTATTCACCTTAATTGGAATTGCAAAAGGGAAGCCATTTAGTCAACTTTAATTGATAAATTTTCCGTAGCTGTAAAGCATTGTTTTACAGGAATTTACAGGCAATGTCTGTTGGGTCATATAATTAATAAAATTTTTCTGATTTAATATATGTGGCAATTATTCACCAGTCTGTTGGATTTTTATCCATAAACAGATTTGTCAATAAAAAAAAATGTCAGCGTGTCTCCTTTTTGTTCATAGCTTTACGTTTTATTAAAAATGTATTCTGGTTACTTATTGAAATAATGCAAGTTACATGACTTCAGCTTTTTATTTTTTTGAAAAAATAACTTGACCGCATGAAAAAAAAGTGATTTAATGAGATGTGGGATAAATAGAATATAATAGGGTAAAAGTGGAGATAAGTGGAAAATTCCAAATGAGTGGATTTTACGGACAATTTCAGACTACAATGGATACCAAGGGGCGTTTTGCGTTACCTGCTAAGCTCCGTAATGTCACCGACTTGGAAGGAAATCCGCTTTTAGAAGATAATTTAGTACTTACCAAAGGCTTAGAGGGTTGTTTAAGTCTTTATCCGGAATCAGAATGGAAGGAAATTCAGGACAAGTTATCAACCCTCAGCTTTACCCAGAAAAATTTTAGATATTTCAGCCGTCGTTTTTATTCAACAGCGGCTGCAGTGACACCCGATCGTAACGGAAGGATTTTAATTCCGGCTCACCTTATCAAGGAAGCTGCTCTTAAGAAAAATCTAACCGTTATCGGTGTAAACCGAACGATAGAGATATGGCACCCGGAAAGATTCGAATATTATATCGAGCAATTTCATGGGAGCTATGAGGAAGTAGCAGAAAGATTGTTTACCGCCGACAATGATCGGCAGGAGTAACGGGATGCATCTGCCGGTTATGGCCGGTGAAGTTGTTGAGCTGCTTAAAACAGATCCCGCAGGGATCTACCTCGATCTTACAGTCGGAACCGGAGGACATCTTGAAGCTTTATCTCGAAGTCTGGCTGATGATTCTCGTCTTTACGGAATTGATAAAGATCAACAGGCGTTGTTGCTGGCAGAGAAAAAGTTGGAGTCCTGCAGCCAGAAAATAGAACTGGTTTGTGGATCGTATGGCGAGGCTGTCACAGTACTAAAAAATTATCCGGATGTTTCTTTTGATGGGATGCTCATGGATTTGGGTTTGTCATCATTGCAGTTAGATAAAATGGAACGAGGTTTTTCCTTTCGCGACGACGGACCGCTGGATATGCGGTTTGATCCTCAGCTTGGGGGAAGAACAGCAGCCGACCTTCTTCAAACAGCAACGGAAAAGAAACTAGCCGAAATTATAAAGACCTATGGAGAGCAGAGACAGGCGACCAGAATTGCCAAGGCTATTGTCAGGGAAAGACAAGACAAAATGATCCTCACGACCTTGCAGTTGAAAAATATCATTACCGGAATTATTCCTCCTCCTTATCAGAATAAAGCCTGTGCTCGTGTTTTTATGGCTCTCAGGATTGCAGTCAACAATGAACTTTCCACGCTTGAGAAGGCGTTGCCCGATTTAATAACTATCCTGAAAGAAAAAGGGAGATTGGCAGTAATTACTTATCACTCCCTTGAGGACCGCATCGTAAAACGCTTTTTTCAAAAAGAAGTCAAAGGTTGTACCTGTCCACCGGAATTTCCTATATGTGTCTGCGGTAACAAACCTCGTCTGAAATTAGTTAACAGCAAACCTATTTTGCCGAGTGAGTCTGAGATTAGAGAGAATCCCCGGGCAAGATCGGCCAAGCTCAGGGTAGCGGAAAGGATTGCCGTATGAAGAAAGCAATCCGTAAATTCAATGAAACAGTCAAGATACAGTCATCGATTTTCAATCGGTTAAAATCCAATAAATATTTCCCCTTTGCCTTGCTGAGTGTTTTTCTTCTTACTGCTGCCTGTATTCATATATGGCAGCGGGTTCAGGTTCTGGATCTGGTGCACGATGTATCATTGTTGAACATAGAAAACAAAGAGCTGGTAAATGATCTTAGAAAAGTAAACTCGGAAATTGCAACTCTCTCCAAAGTTTCCCGCATTGAACAATACGCTTCCGACTCTTTGGGGCTTATAAAAATAGATGCCGAAAAACTTTTCACTTTGGCCCGTCCCCGTGAAGAACAACCGGAGCTTGATAATATTACGATGGTGATGACCGCAATCCAAAGGGTGGCAACGTATCTTCCATCGGTAAGTGAAACTCAGGCAACTGCCGGAGAATTGAAGCAGGTTATCAAGGATTCTCTTTCAAGAGGAGGAGAGAATCAATGAAACGAACCCGGATGGAAAAGATCCGTCTAAGCATTCTTTTTGCATTTGTCTGTCTGTTCTTTTCTGTTGTTATTGCACGTCTGGTTCACTTGCAGATTTTTCTTCACCCCAAATATAGCAGTATTGTTGATAACCAGACCGGTGGAACTATCAATATCCCGGCGACCAGAGGGATTATTTATGATCGCCTTGGAAATGTTCTTGCCAGCAATGTTACTCGTTCTTCACTCTACGCATACGCTCTGACTCAAGATGAGTTAAATGATGTAGTCGTGTATCTTGAAAAGACATTTGATCTGAAGCCGGGTACCGCACGGTCAAAATATGGACTCAAAGTAAAAAGATTCCGCTGGATCAAAAGAAGGATGGATGATGAATTAGCTGTCCATATAGAGACCACTGCACCACAGGGATTATATTTACGATCGGAAACTCAGCGAGAATATCCTTATGGAACAATTGGCAAACAGATTTTAGGCTTTACCGATATTGACAATCATGGTCAGGCAGGGATTGAGATAGCCTATGATTCCATTCTGGCCGGAAAATCCGGAAAGGCTGATATCCGCCGTGATGGCAACCGTAAACTGTACCGGGTGAAAGAATCGGCTATGTTAAAACCGGTTTTGGGGAAGTCTCTGGTTCTTACGATTGATTGGCGTCTTCAGGAAATTTTGGAGAATGAACTTAAAGCCGGCCTTGAGGAATATAACGCCAAAGGGGGCATGGGTGCTTTTGTAGATTGTAATACAGGTGAAATTTTGGCGATGGCGCATTGTGATCCCAATGAAAAAAACTGTGACAAACCTCTAAAACTAAAAGTTGTAACCGATCAGTTTGAACCGGGATCAATATTCAAAGCATTTACTGCAGGGGGATTGCTTGATGCCGGATTGATTGATTTTAAAGATACGATTTATTGCGAAAAAGGGAAATGGAGAATCGGAAGACGGACCCTGCATGATGACAAAGAGCTTGAGTGGTTGACGTTCCGCGAGATAATTGAACTATCCAGCAATATCGGAGTTGGAAAATATGCTCTGAAATTGGGGGGAGATAAGCTTTACCAGACGGCATGTGACTTTGGTTTTGGCAAAAAGCAGAATATCGGACTTGGCGGGGAAACAAGAGGAAGAGTTGTATGCCCCGATAAATGGTCAGACTATACTATCTCAGCTCTTGCTATGGGACACTCAATAGCCGTTAACACTCTCCAAATTGCTAATGCTTTTGCTGCAATCGCCAATGGGGGTGAGTTGTTGAAACCATCACTGGTGCTGTGCAGAGTAAATGAGAAGGGGAATATAACTGATCGCACTCAGCGCGAAGTTATCAATAGAGTTATTAAAAAAGAATCTTCGGATTCACTCCGAAGCTTTCTCCGGGGAGTGGTTGAACATGGGACGGCTCCGAAAGTAAATTCTCCCGCTATTTCTATAGCAGGTAAAACCGGAACTGCTGAAATTCCCAGGGAAGATGGAAGAGGATATTATAAACATAAATTTATGGCCAGTTTTGCCGGATTTTTCCCGGCTGAAGAACCCCAAATAGCTGGTGTAATTGTTTTTAAAGATCCCAAGCCTATCACCTATGGCGGTTACACATCAGGACCTGTTTTCCGTCGTATCGCTGAGAATTATCTGGTTATCAATCCGGATATTTTCAAAGTTGAACAACGGGTGATGATGATTATGGATGATGACAAAGAGTCAACTGTCGAGGTTCCTGATTTTGTAGGGCATTCGATTGATCAGGTTAAAGCCAGAGCTAACGAAGAAGAGATTGTTGTTTTCAAAGATGCCGACTCCGGTATGGTTGTCTGGCAGTATCCCCCTGCTGATCGTCTTATTTTCAAAGGGGATATAGTTTTAGTCGCAGTTAAAGCAAACAAAGAGACTGAACAAAAAATGCCCGACCTTCGAGGTTTGTCAATCAGGCAGGCATCGGCTTTCCTGACTCATGCGGGTATAAAGAGTAGAATAAAAGGGCGCGGACGGGTTATTAAACAATCGATTCTGCCCGGGGAAACTGTAAACAATAAGACAGAATGCTGGCTGGAATGCAAGTCAGGAAAAGGGAGGCTACTATTAAGCTCAGTGAGTTAATAGAGGATTTGGATGTTATTAAAATCAATGGCGATACTGACATTGAAATCCAAAACATTGAATATGATTCCAGGCTAACAAAAAAGAACACAATCTTTTTTGCAGTTACCGGTTTTAAGCAGGATGGTTATCAATTTGTGCAGCAGGCTGTAGCCAACGGGAGTGTGGCGGTAATTGGGGAAAAGGAGAAGTGCGAGGGTGTAGGCACTTATGTTCAAGTTCCGGATGTAAGATTAGCAATGGCTCATATGGCGGTAGTATTCTATGGCTCCCCGGGAAAGAAAATGAAACTCTGTGGAGTGACCGGAACAAACGGAAAAACAACAGTCTGTCATTTGATAAAAACGATATTAGAACATCGCAATATAAAGACAGGCCTGATCTGTTCTACAATTTATGATACCGGTAAAGAAACTTTTGTCGCAGAAAGAACTACTCCCGAAGCAATTGATATGCAGCGTCTGCTCTATTTAATGAAGAAAAATTATTGTGTAAATGCGGTTCTTGAAATTTCCTCTCATGCTCTGGCTCTGAAACGGGTAGAAAATCTTAATTTCAGAGTGGTAGTCTTTACTAATATCACTCGGGATCACCTTGACTTCCACAAGACTATGGAAAATTATCTTGAAACCAAAGGCCTTCTCCTGAAAAAGATGAACGGCCCGATGAGTTATGCGGTTATAAATCTTGATGTCCCCGAATTCAGAAAATTATTTGGTGATTTTTCATCCTCATATTTGAGCTATTCTTTGGAAGACAGCAACGCCGATGTCTATTGCTCCAACTATGAAATCAAACCGACCTGCACTATTTTTGATTTGGTAACTCCGATGGGAACTCAGACTGTAATGCTTCCTCTCCCGGGCAGGTTCAATCTGATTAATGCAATAGCAGCAGCCACAGCAGGCTTAGCGTATGGAATTGATTTTGATAATATCATCGCCGGGCTTGAATGCGCCCAACCTGTTCCCGGACGGTTTATGCCAATAGATGAAGGACAGCCTTTTGGAGTTTATGTCGATTTTGCCCACACCCCGGATGCTCTGGAAAGACTCTGCCAATCTGCTCGTGAAATGACTAAGGGGAAAGTATTGGTTTTGTTTGGATGCGGCGGGGATCGTGATAAAGGAAAACGACCGCTGATGGGTGAGGCTACGACCACTAATGCCGACTATGTTGTGGTTACATCGGATAACCCCCGCAGTGAATCACAAAGTGATATTATTGATGATATTAAGCCCGGTTTAAAAAATAAAAATTATAAAATCATACCCGACAGAAAAGAAGCTATAGTTCATATTATCGATGAAGCGGAAACCGGCGATGTAGTATTACTGGCTGGTAAGGGGATAGAAAATTGTCAGGAAATAAATGGTGAGCGTTTCCCGTTTGATGATAATGTTATCGCTCGGGAAACTTTATTGGAACGTGGTTTTGAACCTGCAAATGCAGTTGAGGAGAATTGATTACTTTGCGCTTTGATAAACTGGCCGCCATTACCGGCGGAACACTTTATAACACCGGAATGAACAACGAGGTTTTCAAGGGTGTTGGCATCGACAGCCGCACTATAGAAGAAGACCAGTTGTTTATTGCTATCAAAGGTGAGCGCACTGATGGACACAAGTTTATTAAATCTGCATTATCAAACGGAGCGAGTGGTTTACTGGTAGAATACAGCTACCCCGAACTTGAACAAATTGATGGGAATATTCCGGTTGTATCGGTTATAAACAGTCACGAAGCAATGATGATTCTTGCCAAGGAATATCGTTATACGATTGAAGCCCGCTTTATTGGCATTACCGGTTCCAATGGAAAAACAACTACTAAAGAGATTCTCTATTGTCTTCTCAATGCCCTCGAAGCAGGTGTTTATAAATCTCCGGGTAATTTGAATAATTTATTTGGCGTTCCTCTCGCTATATTTGGTATTCCCGCAGAGTGCAGCATTGCCATATTTGAGATGGGGATTTCTACTAAACAAGAGATGCCAAAACTTGCAGAGATGGTCAGACCGGATATTGCTGTTCTTACCAATATTGGTCCTTCACATCTTAAATCCCTGAATTCTGTGGAAGATGTCGTAAAGGCAAAACTTGAGATAATCAAATACTCTGATAAAAATATTCCGGTTATTGTAAACTTGGATGATAAAGTACTGTATAATGAAACACGCAAGGCGTGTTCTGACTTAGTAACTTTCGGAATTGATTCAAAAGCTGACTTCCATCCTGACAAAATTGACATTGATGAAAATGGTTATACAAATGTTGAAATCGAAGGCAATTGTTTCACCTTGCAGTTACCGGGGAAACATCAGGTATATAACCTATTGGCAGGTTACGCTGTTTGCCGCACATTAGGCTACAGTTTTGAAAATATTGATTCAGCTTCTATAGAATTCGATACTGCTCCGATGAGGGGACAAAAAATTGAACTCGGAAATATTACATTTATAACCGATTGCTACAACGCTAATCCTGAATCAGTTAAAGCCGGACTTGAAGCATTTTACACTATACCCACAAACAAGCAGCGGGTAATAATTTTAGGCGACATGCTTGAACTTGGTACTGATGCAGATAAGTATCATAGAGAAATCGGACGTTTACTTTCTAATTATGAATTTGAAAAAGCAATCTTAGTTGGGATACTTTCGAAGAATTATAAGTTAGGTGCTATCGAAAACGGAATACCTGAAGATAAGTTTATTCATTTTGTCTCTGCTGTTAATGCAGCCAAAGAAATCAAATCAATCCTGAAATCTGATCAAATAGTTTATCTAAAGGGATCACGCGGGATAGGATTGGAAGTAATCCTTGAAGCCTATCAATCCGGAGAAGAAAACTAATGCTGTA
>DAOWMZ010000160.1 GCA_030642845.1 Candidatus Zixiibacteriota bacterium | reverse complement strand
TTTTAAGATAGTGAACCGAAAGAAGCCTTGCTACTTTTGAACGGGGAGAATTTCCTGACTGAGCTAATAATTCCTGTTCAACATCGGATGCAGCTTCTTCATTAGACAATAGATTCAGAAGTCGTCCTTCAGCCTCCACTCCACCTCGCGAAGTATCATCCAGTGCTGAGAAGAATTCCAAAGTTGCAGTTTTGTAATCACGGGTAGCTTCAGATATTTTACCGGCTTCGAGCGATAATACTTTTGGATCGTTTTTTTGAGTTCTGATCTCTTTGATCAAATTGATAGCCTCAGATTCGAATCCATGAGAAGACATGCTTCTGACAATATTCAGATACTGAGTTGAATCTTCACGAATAACTTTTCCCACAGCCCTTTGATATGACTGCAAAGCTTCATCTGTTTTATTCTGACGAGCCAACGCTTCAGCCAAAAATTGATGATTAACATATCTCTCAGGGTGAGCCTCAACCATACTTCTAGTCATCATTTCAGTTTTGGTGTAATAACCCAACTGGTTGTAACATGATCTGAGCAGGTATATTACAGAGTTGTTATCTGGCTGCCTTTCATATATTGTTTCCAGTAATGCAGCCGCCCCATCAAAATTTTTCTCACGCATCAGATCGCGGGCAAATTTAATCCTGCTGTTATCATCAATTTGCTGTTGATTCGGTTGAACCCTTTTAAATCCAGCAGGTGGTTTCTTTTGTGCTTCTTCAGATTTAACCGCGGGTTGAGCTATCAGAAAAAATAACAACATCAGGAATATACTGTATCGGATCATTGGTTTATTTCTCTTGCTGTATTGGTGTTAAGCTGAGCTTCGGATTGCAGCAAAGCCTTAAAATATGCCTTGATCTGTTCTTCGTATTGAGGAGGATATTTCCCGCCAAGATATTTGCGAAGGCGGTCTTCCAGTTTGATGCGATCATTGAGAAGTTCCTGCGGGAGATCCGGAGGAATAGTAAACAACTGATCGGCAGCACTGTTGGCTTTTCTCTGTTCAGTGAAATCTTTTCGCTGAAGTGATCTCGAAGCCTGAAGCATACGGGAATAAATCTGCAACTGACGTTCCATTGTTTCCGGACCAACTTCACCATCGGCAAGATCTTCTTCGACTTTTTTCATTTCATCGGCAATATCTTCGAGTCGTCCCAGAATTTGGCGCGACCCGCCGAACTCATCAGCCAATTGCTGCACCGACTTCCGTATTGATTCCTGCTCAGCTGCTAAGCGTTGAAGACCATCGCGTGATGCCTGAGGTTGGGCGGATGGATTGAAGGAAGGCTTATTACATTGCTGTTTTGTCTGTTGGTTTAATTTGTTCTGCTTATTGCACATCGATTCCAGCTTGGACATATTCTTATCGCAATTGCTTCCTTTGTCGCACTGTTTCTGATTGTTAAGTGATTCCATCAAACGAACTGATGCCTTATTAAGAGCAGCCATAGCTTCCCGTTGTGAACGGCAGGCATTAGCTGTCTTTTTTTCAGAAAGGCATTTCGATGCAAGATCCATCTGTTGGGTAGCTTCCCGAATTAGCTTATCAAGCTCCGAAGCTATAAACGGTGATTCCTTGCCAAGTTTGTCGATTCTGTTTTTCAACCCGGAGCAGGCTGTCTCAAGATCTTTTTGAACAGTTGCCATTTCCCTCTGCAATACTGATTTAGGATCCATTTGAGCTGCTGTCTTAAGCAGCTCTTCCTGACTTTTGGATAGATAATTGGCATCATCCAGAGCCATTTTCAAAGCTCTTTTTATTTCATCTTCATTCCCTTTAGTAAGTGCCAGCAATTGCTGCTGCATTTCATCGAGCATAGATGCTAATTTACTGGCTGCTTTTTTACCTTCATCAGAAGCCTGTTGTTGTTCCTGCTGATTAAGTTTCTGAGCCATTTGCTGCATATCTTTTTCGGCATCGGTATTCTTCAGGGCTTCAGCAAATTTCTGAGCTTCGGGAGAGTCCTGCATTTCCGCTTCGGTCATAAGTTTCTCAAGGTCGCTGACCTCTTTTTTAAGGGCTTCAAGCCCTTTCTTGATATTTTCTTCTTTGGGACTCAGTGACGGGAGCTCAGCTTTTGAAGATGAATCTGTTTTCTGATTTATATCCTGCTGATCTTTGAGAAGCTGTTCGGCTTTGCGCACCATAGCTTCCATCTTCTGTTCTAACTGCATCTTTTTTAATAGAGCCAGTGTACGTTCCAGTCGTTTCAGCAGTTCATCCTGAGACATCTGGAATTCTTTCATCGCTTCCTGAATCTTCTGCTGATCCATCTCCTTTAATGCTTCCATCAGCTTTCGCTGGGCTTCTTTCATTTCCGGAGTAGCAACATCTTCAAAAAGTTTTTGAATTTGCTGCATCTTTTCCATAATCTTGCGGCTCATCATAGCATTTTCAGCTAACTTCTCAACCGACTTGTCCATCTCTTCTGCTAGCTTTTCTATATTTTTGACTAACTCTTCATTTTGGTGAGCTAAGTTTTCCAGCTCTTTCTGATGCTGCCAGTCGGTTTTAGGAAGATTCTTATTCTGTGCCTGAATCTTGCGAGCCATATCCTTAAATCGCTCAGAGATATCTTTTCCCTGTTGTAATAGTTTTGCCGTCCGGGTAATTCTTTGAGCACTTCTTCCTTCGGTTTCGGCAATGATCTCTTCCAGTGATGGAAGCCGCGCAATATACTGGCGTGACTTTGTAATTTTGGGTCCCGAGATGACATCATTATCAGCCACTTCAAAATAATAAAGGACATAATCACCCGGGTAGAAATTTAACTTATCCATATCCCAATTGAGCTCAATGTCCCCTTCGGTTTTAATGCGATCAGGATAATGAAGGACTGCCACATGCTCCTCAGAAGGGGTTCCCTGGGACACAATGGTATATTTCATAACGAGTGATGAAAATCCGAAATCATCGAAAATCCTGACAAGTAAAGGGAGTATCATCTCATCGGTAAGGTTAACATCAAATCCCGGACGGATAACATCAACCGAGGGGTACTCATCCGGAATGGATGTGATATAATACTCAATCGGGTCCGGATTCAGTTCACCAAGATGATCAATCAGGCGGATATAATAAGACTGGGATTCCTCAACTATTAAAGAGGTCTCAATTTTTCTACCTTTGATTTTAAAGGGAACACTGCTGGAATCATCATAGACTATAAAAGCCTGTTCCACTGAAAGGTTTGTCTCAATTGACATATTAACCCGTGTTCCATAGATAGCCGAGAATGAGCCATTGTTTTCATCGATCACTGTTGGTGAAAGTTCGGTATATTTGGGATAAAAGAGTGAAAGCTTGATTCCGTTTACTCTCGGACGATCAACCACATCGATTTTTTGTATTTCAGTCGTTACTCGACCCGCTTTAACATAATAATCAAACGATCGGTTTATCTGTCGGAGTTTTATAGTACAATTAACCGAGTCGCCATTCTCGCTGGATACTATTCTCGCCTTTCGTAAATCTATCTCCGATTGCTGCCAGTTACCTCCAACCAGACGATGGTGGATAGTAACTTTAGATGGTAACTCATCTCCAAAAATAGCAGCACCGATTTCAATATCTTTATACTTCACCCATTCGGTATCACTCGGAGATGGGATCACAACATATCCCAATGGAGGAGATATTTCGGTAGTAGGATTAGAGAAGACTTCGTAGGAATAAGAAAACAGACCAGGTAATGCCGAAAGCATGACTATTGCCAATATTGCCGTTACAGCAAATAATTTACCCTGTTTAAGCAGAGGATAAAATGAAATGGCCTGATTAAAATTAACTTTCTGTGCTTTTTCCAATGCTTGTTTAAAAGTGGCTTCGATCAGTTCACCGGAAAATCCCTTATGAGATTTCTGACGGGAAAATTGTATTGCCGCAACAAGTCTTCCTTTGAGTTCCGGATTTTTCTCTTCAAGCCGGATAGCTACTTTGTCAACCGAACCACCAAATAGACGTGCGATTGCATATCTACCGAAAATCAGAACCGTAATCCCCCCAAATAAAAGTAGCATAGCTACCTTTAGCCATACGGGGAGAATGATTATATTTGCGAGGAGTGATAAACCTATTCCTATTAAGACAAAAACCGCAATTGTTAAAAGCAGACCGGCTGAAAAAATAACCAGTCTCTGTTTTAACAATATGTTTTTTAGTCTTTGTAACAGCGCATGAGTTGAGTCTATTGTTGCCATGTTGCCGCCTATCCCGGAAATGGATTAACACTTCTCATATAATTATATATCGACTGCCGATAAAAAACAGGCAGGTAAAATATGTACTAATATAACAGGGAGTATGTCAGAATGTTCAATCCCATCCTGAACGCCTGTTCTCTTAAATCATCCGGATCATTATGAACCTGGGGATCTTCCCAGCCATCACCAATATCAGATTCCACCAGAAAATACAAAACCACTCGTCCGTTCAACACAATCGCCCATCCACGAGGAGCTTTTTTGTCATGTTCATGAATTTTTGGGGGGCCGTTTGGGAAATCATAAAAAGAGTGGTATAACTCATGATCATAGGGTAACTGAACCAGTTCTCTTTCAGGGAATAACTCTGCCACTTCTCTTTTGAAACTGCCTTCCATCCCATAAGAATCATTTACAAACAGAAATCCCCCACCCTCTAAGTAGCGTCTGAGCCGTTCTTTTTCATCGGCACTAAAACTGATAACTCCATGTCCGGTAGCAAAAAGAAAGGGATATTTAAACAGATCAGGATCGGTTATGGTAACTGTATATTCTTTGGTATCAATATTAAAATCTGTATTCTCGGCTGTAAATTGCAGGAAATTTGGAATAGCCGAACTTCCCCAATACCAGTCTCCCCCGCCGGAATAATGCAGACGGGCAACTTTGACTGCCGAAGGATCGGGATTATCCTGTTCCTGCATAGCAAAAGCTCTGTTTGTCGGTATATCCTGCCGACTGGGACGCTGGGCGAACGTCGCCAGCGGTATTAATAAACAGATTATTAGAGTTAAGAATATAGAACTAGTGGGCGGCAATAAAGCAGGCTTAGCCTGTCCACATCTGCCCCTTATTTGTGAACTGTAAATACTTTTTAAGATCGACCTAAACATACCTATCCTCATGTATATATTATATATACAAAGAAACTCATCAAAAGATGCAGTGCCATTGGCACTTTTAATCTTTGTAAATATAACATATATACAAAATTCTGCAATCAATACATAGGTTGAGTTGGGTGATGATGTTTAATTGCCATACTCGCTAAACTATGGAATCATAAAATAACGCTTTTCCCAAAATTCATGTTTCAAATGTTGTGGTGACGCTCCTTGATGTAAATTGTCTTTAATAATTTTCCGAAGCAACTCACAACTTTTTTTTGCAATTATTGGTAATGCCAGTTTCTCATTCCAAATATTTGTTTCATTATCAATTTTAATTTCTCCGCCATGTGCAATTTTACTTCGGAGATCATACAGTTTTTTGCCAGCTCTAAAATATTGAAGACGTTCTTCCTTTGTTTCCTGTAAAGCAG